>JAAFHI010000228.1 GCA_013298335.1 Actinomycetota bacterium | reverse complement strand
GGGGTAGACCAGCGACAGCCGGTAGCCCCAAGCCTCGAACTCGTACCGGTCCGGACGCCAGTTCGGCGACGGATCAGCCAGTACGACCAGACTCACCACTTCGCAATCATACTCGTCCCGAATGCGCCCACCGTAACGTAAAATCCGTTCGGGGAAGTTCGCCTCGCGCTGGCCCTGAACCTCGACATGGACCAGAACCAGGGTTGCTGCCCCGTCCAGTCGGCGGACTTCCCAGAGTTTGTCCGCGAATTGTTTGCCCCGCGCCGCCGTCGCAGTGAGTTGCGGGAACTCTTTGTCGAGGGGTTGCGGCTCGACGCTCCAGTCGATTCCGGCATGCGATTCCGGGAACAGGAGTTCGAGAAACTCCTTCAGATACTCGCCGAGCGCGTCTTTCCACGGCTCATCGTACTGGTCGATCAATTCTTCGGTCATCAGTTTGACGTTCTTCTTCAATTTCTAAAGCTGCGGGAATCTACCATGTCCGTCAGTGCTGAAGTTCTTTCAAGAGAGATTCCGATGCCTTGGCTCCGATCAAGGTCAGTGGAATCCGGCAAAGCGCCGCCGCTCGGGTGACGATCTGGATGATTTCACGGTCTTCACTTGAGATCTTATTCGACAAGTCCGGCAATGGATTGCCCATAAAACTCCTCGGCGAGTTCGCGGGTTCTGGCATCCCGTGACGCCAGCAGGTCGGCGTAGATCAAGACCGGAGGGGCCAGATTGGCTTCCCTGCCCTCCCACTTTTCAAATCTCCAGAACTGGTCCATGAGCACGATTGCCCCTTCGGACGTCGGCATCAATCCGCCTTGAAGTTTGAAGTTCTTGAGTGCGTCCTTCGAGTAGAGATGAAGTTCCCCTGGTTCGCGCCGTTTCCCGGTTCGCCAGGGAACGGCTTCCCCGCTCCAGAACGCCTGACTCGCCAGGAATTCAAACTGCGCCAGTTCTTTCAATGGGCGGTCGGAGACGAATGTTTTCCGGACGAGTTTCGGGCGGAGGCGGTCTGGATAGATCCGGACGAACTTTTCGAGTAACTCCTTCTTTTTCAGCAAGGAGTGCCTTGTCCGACCGTGACGGTGAAGAAATCCGTTCCGGCTCAAATCAGCGAGGACATAATTCACCGCGCCAATCGAGATTCCCGCGGCCACGCTCAATTCACGCGTCGTGAACCCGACGGCTTCCGGCAGGCTCAGGAGCACGAAGACCACCTTCAGACCTGCTGGCGAAAACGCCAGGTTGTTTTTGGTGAGCGGACTGCTTTTCTGAAATGGCTTTCGGCCCGTGACAAAAAACAGGAGGGGGTTCAAATCAAGGTAGGCATTGCCGGCTGAATCAAGAAACCCCGATCCCGCGTTCCTGAGTTTCTCGGCCTGGGTGGGGTTGACGTGGCGGGTAAGCAGAATGTCTTGGTTCCGTGAGAGAAGCGACATGATGCTTCCCAGGTTGGCGCTGGTCAGCGTGGGGATGAATGTCCCCTCGATCTCGAATTTCTGGCCGTGATGCCGAATGGTGATTCCCGCCTGCTCTTCACCCTTGGGATGAATCTCGACCGTGGCGCCGGTGGCGTTTTCGACGGCGTGGGCGATTTCATCAAAGACCTCGGTGATATTCTTTTTCATGGTGCCCCTTCCCCAGCATCGGCGATCAATTATTTGTTCACTTTTTTACTTTGTTCAGCTTTTTTGAAAAGCGTAATGCACTACTTTCTCGCCTGTGAAATGGTCGGCTGGTCATCCGGGCCGTTTGGTACGCGGCCCGGAATTACCCTCATTCATTCCCGGACCGGTTCGAGTTCGGTTCAGGTCGATACTTGAACTGGCTCAGGGTGCATTCCTCGATGGTGATGTCGTTGCGCTCCCCGCGATAAACCGGCTGGTACAGTTTTCCCGATTCACGGTAGGCGTACAGGTAGGCGACTTCCAGAACGGCTCCCTGTACGGGCAGTTCGAAATTCGGGAGCACGGTAACGTTTCCGCACGGAACGAGTTTCCCGTCGGCGTCGTGGACCAGCATTGAGACACTTCGTTTCGATCCGTTGACCGGACCGGCGATGACGGAGGCGGTTTCGATGAATTTGACCTTCAGGGCGTGATCACAACGTCCGGAGCGGTAGGGCGCGTTTCTTTGCCTGAACACGATGCCTTCGCCGTTGCGTCCTTTGACGTCCTGGGCCAATGCGTCCTTTTCACTGGTGGACAGGGCCAATGGCGCGAGACGAAGTATGAGCTGGTCGGCGGCGTTTTCGGCGAGGTGCCGCCCAATCGCGTTTTCGAGGGCACGGTACCGGGTTTCAAACGGATGGTCCTGTAACGGACGGCTTTCCGGGGCGTCAGCCGCCGTCTCGCTGAGACTCGCGCCCTCGCCGTGCGCCAGATCGAAGACAACCAGCGACTCCCCGATCAGTTCCCCGTCAAAGACGACCTTGCCGCTGGCCGTGATGTGGCGGCCAACCCGAAGCGCGGCCTGTGCGAGGGGTTCGGGGAGCGGGACGATCAAACCGCGACGGTTGATGCCTTCAACCTGACCGGTTTCGGAATCGACTCTGACGAGGCGGCGGTCGCCGTCAAACTTCTCCATGGCGCCCCATTCCGGATTCTCGATGTAGGCGGAAAGATCGAGGGGCGCATTGGAGAGCAATTGGCAGAAAATGCCAGATGCCCGCCCGGCGAGTTCGCTCCCGACAAAAGGAGTTCCGTCCTCTCCCGGCGAGTACCCTTTCGCGGTCTTTTCCTGAACCAGCTTGTCGTAGATGGCAATCGCGGCTTCAAGCGAGACCGGCGCGGCGGTTTTCGTCCCGGCCTTGAGCGCCGCCCCGCGCCGTCCGAAGGCAAAATTCACCATGTATCCGGCGTCTCGTTTCTCGATTGACGCCTGGTAAACCTTGTCGCTTCCGCCTTCCTTAAAAAAGAGCGTGGTGGATTTGTATTCCATCTTCTTTCCTTTCCCGATTCTTGCGGATAATTCGGCCCTTACTCGATTCGTGTCCGGGCGACTCGCACCGCTTCCATCAAGCGATTTTCCAGCAGTGGTTTCGGTGGGAGCTCCGTCAGATATTCCGCTACGCGGACATCCCGGCTTTCCAGATCGAGCAATTCGACCCGCTGCCGGGATTTCCCGGCACACAGGATCAGACCAATCGGACGCTCCTCGTTCGGCTGGCGCTCGTACCGATCCAGCCACCCAAGGTACAACAGCATCTGGCCGGCGTCGGCGGGCATGAAGGTTCCGAGTTTGAGTTCCACCGCTACCAGCCGCCGCAATCGGCGATGAAAAAACAGCAGATCCAGATAGAAGTCCTCGCCGTCCACCGTTATGCGCTTCTGCCGCGCCATGAACGCGAAGTCACCACCCATCTCAAGTAGGAAGGCTTCCAGTTCACGGAGAATGGCGGCCTCAAGGTCTTTTTCGCTATAAGCGCCCGTCAGCCCAAGGAAATCGAGTACGTACGGATCCCGAAACACCAGATTCGGGGTCAGCCGGTCCTCTAGGCGCAACCCCTCAAGCTCGTTCCGGATGACCGCTTCCGTGTTTCTCGACAGCGCCGTCCGTTCGTAAAGCATCCCGTCGATTTTGGCTCGCAGCGTCCGGACCGACCATCGCTCGATGCGGCACATCTCCGCGTAGTAGTCGCGTTTGAGCGGATCGTCCAAAACCAGTAACTCGATGAAGTGACTCCAGCCCAATTGTCGCGACAGTGTCGCGACAATTTCGGAATCCGGAAACTGTTCGGCGAACTGAACCATTCTGAAAAGACCGGCGCGAGTATACCCAGCGCCATATTGCTCGGTGAGACGTTCAGCGAGTGAAAGAATGACCCGCTGGCCATACTCCGCCCGCTCGTCGCCAAGAATTTCCCGCCGAATCCGGTCGCCAATCCGCCAATTGAGCAGAACCAGCGTTGAGTTGACGGTCCTGGAAACGTTTTCCCGTGCTTCCTCAATGAACGCCCGAATATCCGCAAACAGATTGGCAGAAACCGGTTCCACAGTCTTTTCGGGTTTCACGGCGGGACGCTTTGAAGTCCGTAGTTTCTTTCCAGCCATCACGGTCTCACTTTCGGAAGTCCGGTCCGATTCCGGTAGTGCTGAAGCCAGGTTTCGAGAGCCTTTTGCCGGGTGGGCATGGTTCAGGACGCCTCAATGACTTTTGGGGTGTGACCGGCCTTCAACAAAGCCTTCAAAACGAGAGTTCCCTTTCCCGGAAACACGACCGCCACCCGGTCGGAAAGGGTTGCGGCGATGAAGGGGCCGATTTTCCGGTCGGCTCGCAGAACCTCCAACTGGTCCGGATCGTCCACTTCAATCAGGGTCAACCGCTGGTGGAGAACCGGGGCTTCGTCGGAAGAGGGGACGGAAACTTTTTTGGAAGCGGTTTTTCTCGGCATGACGTTCACGCCATTCCTCTTGTATCAAGAATTTCACAACCGGGAGACAGTCCGAAGTGGGCCAACCTTTCCTTGAGTTCTTCAACTCTTTCGGGATGAACCAGAAATGACCACCCACCGAGACGTCCCACAAAGAATTTTCGGAAAGTCGCCGTTCGCCAAATGGCGGAAGCAACCATTTCATCGCTGACCAGAAGGACCGGCGCATCCGGAATCGAGAGTGGTCCGGGTTTGCCGGGGCCGCCGACCCAGGCGCGCAGGGCAAATGCGATCAGGGGCGGGACGGGGGTGCTCGCGCGGCGCGTCAGAACCTCCAGAATCCCGACCGCCGTCCACCCCGAGGCCGCCGCGCGACGAACGCTTTCCGGCGTCAGCCACCAGTGATACTCCGAATCGGTTGCGTCACAGAAGGCGGCAAGTTCCGAGCTGATGAGAAAATCGCGAAGTTCGGGCGCGATGATGACCTCGCCGCTCTCGCGAACCGACAGACACCGCGGAGGTTCCGGTTCGTAGAGAATCCGGCGCAGTGTTCGGGGCGCATCGGTTGCGCGATCCAGCAGAAAATACCGCTCGCCGACCGGTGCGCCGGCGGTCTTTTTCGTCGCGAGATACTGATCCCGCGCCTCCGACGACTGAAATTCGAGGAGCGTGGCCTCCCGACGCAGGGTCAGTTGCTCACGCCGCCGCCCCCAATCGGAGAGGGCGCGCAACACATTGTCCGGAAGGGGATGCAAACTTCCGCCAACGAGGGTTTCCCTGAGTTCGTCCAGTCCGATGCCGGATTCCAGCCCGCGATAGACGCTTTCACGATTCAGTCGGTAGACGGCGGTAACGCTATCGACCCGGACCCGCTCGGCGATCCGTTCGAGAAAGGCGACCTGACGAGGCGTCACCCGGTCAATGTAAACGATGGCTTCGAAATTCGCCTGAACGACCCATCCCCCGCCGGCGACCTCGACGTCTTCCGTTTTCCGGACAGTTCCGGGCCTGAAGACATCCCAGATCGCCGACCGTCCCAGGGGAGTCAGTCGAAAAGCCCCCGCCTCCGGCGACCGGTCAGCCGATTCTCCCCCAAGTTCAACCAATCCGAGATGGAGCAGCGGCCCAATCAGCGCATGGCGAATCCACTCACCCTCGGATTTTCGCCAGGCTGCCAGGTCCTCCCGTAACCACTTCTCCTCCATATCCTTTCGGACACTGGCGGAAACCCCATAAATTCCACGAAAAGAGTACCTGTAGGACAGTTGCAGAAATTGACCGGCCCGTGCGTGGATGGAACGGGAAAAATCATCGACGTAATACCATTGATCCGGGTCGGGGAGCGCGGCGAGGCCCCTGATCAAAGCCCCCCGCATGGTGTTGAAGGCCGAAAGTCGTGGGTATTGTTCGCCGTAATCATCGTCGTAATCCGATTTGGAGTACTCAATCCACAGGACCAGATTCCGGTAGGCCTCGGTCCAGATCCGCGCCTGATCGGCGGGCGCGCTTTCCAAAATTCGCCAGTGGCGTTCGTTCAACCGAAGCTCGCGCCTGACCGGATCAAAATCAACCAGACCGGCGGCCCGCCACAGGGCGAGGAAAAAACTCACGGATTGCTGAAACAGCGAGCCTGATTTTTCCTCCCGGTCCCACCCGAGGTGCTTTTCAATCTTTGAAATCGGGGACTTTCCTGGAAGTCCCTTGGCCGTGACAGGTATTGGCCCCAGAAGTT
Source organism: Actinomycetota bacterium (assembly GCA_013298335.1). Lineage (GTDB taxonomy): Bacteria > Acidobacteriota > Blastocatellia > Chloracidobacteriales > Chloracidobacteriaceae > JAAFHI01. The sequence continues at coordinate 66 of JAAFHI010000228.1, read as the reverse complement.
TGAACGCCTGCGCAAAAGCAACGTGGCGTAATGAAGCCTCGGCGGGGGATTTCTTCACCAGGGGCC
>JAAFHI010001011.1 GCA_013298335.1 Actinomycetota bacterium | reverse complement strand
GGTTTCAGGAAGTGTGTCATGAGCGTGCGACGAAACGTGTTCGCGGCGGTGGGCGTGGCGCTGGTCGGCGTCGGCGTCGGGTCGGTGCTGGCGCAGCGCGAGTACAAGAGCGGTATCGTGTGGCCGGAACCCAAGCTCGTTACGCCCGGCGATAAACCCGGCGACCCGCCGAGTGATGCCATCGTGCTGTTCGACGGCAAAAGCCTGGACAAGTTGCAGAACGGCGACAAGTGGCTGATCGCCGACGGCGTGGCGACGGTGCGGGGGTCGGATATCGTCACGAAGGACAAGTTCGGCGACTGCCAGTTGCACCTGGAGTTCGCCACGCCGGCCGAGGTGAAGGGCACCGGCCAGGGTCGCGGCAACAGCGGTGTGTTCCTGATGAACCGCTACGAAGTTCAAATCCTCGACTCGTTCGACAACAAGACGTACTTCGATGGCCAGTGCGGCAGCCTGTACAAGCAAACGCCGCCGATGGTGAACGCTTGCCGCAAGCCCGGCGAGTGGCAGACCTACGACATCACCTTCACCGCCCCGAAGTTCGGCGACGACGGCCAAGTGACGAAGCCGGGTTATGCGACGGTGTTCCACAACGGCGTGTGCGTGCAGAACCACTTCGAGCTGCAGGGCAACACCAATTACGACAAGCCGGCGGCGTACGAGAAGCACGCCGCGAAGGAGCCGATCCGCCTGCAGAACCACGGCAACCCGATCCAATTCCGCAACATCTGGATTCGGGAGATCGTCCCGCTGGTGGGCACCAAGCCGGAACCGAAGAAAGAAAATGGGGAAAAGAAGGGGGAGTAAGGGCGACCGCCCGGATCGGCCGTTGAACCGTTCCGGGCTGAAGTCTCTAGCAATTAAGCCGGTTTGTCAAATCGGAGATTGTTAGTCGTGTCTGGGCGACATATTCTTTCCTTGTGGAATTTTTCCCCTGCGAGGGCTGAATTGTGGTTGCCCGGTCAAAATGCCCACAGTGTGGAGTCGCGGTCCGTTTCCTGAAAAACGTGCCGACGGCCCATACTCCCTGCCCCAAGTGCCAGGCGCTGATTCCTCCGCCGCCCGCACCGAGTGCCAGTAACAAGGAAGCCGAACCGCGGCCGAATTCCGAACCCGTTGCCGCCCCGGCACCGGAACTGCCTCCGCCTGAGCCTCTTCCCGCACCGGGGGCCGATTTGGATTTCCGGGACGCCGCTCCGTTCGTCCGTCTGCCCCGTCCTGTAGCCGGCCGCGGACGGTGGGTGATCGCGACGATTGTGGGCGTGTTCGTCTTCGTCGGCGTGAGCGGGCTGACGTACTTCTTGGTCGCGCCGAACCGGGCAAAGTTTCCGGCTGAAGATGTGGCCACGAAGGACAAATCACCCGCCGCGAAAGTTCCGGAGGGGACAACGCCGCCGCCCAACGCTCCGGTAGCCCTGCCGCTGCCGCAAGCGGTTCCAGCCCCAGCCCCGATGCCCTCGCCGGCGGCAAAAATGACCCGCGAGCAGGTGTACGACAAGGTTTTGCCGAGCGTGGCGTTCATCCTCGGTGAGACGACCACTCGCCGCGGCAGTTTCATCTCGTGCGGCAGCGGGAGCCTCGTTCACGGAGCGAAGCGGCTCGTCCTGACCAACCACCACGTTGTGGCAGACTGCGACGTGCTGTTCGTGTTCTTCCCCGAATCGCTCGCGGAAAAGGGATTGATCACGGAGCCGAAGCACTACGTCGATCAGCTCAAGACGAAAGGCCAAGCCGGCAAGGTGGTGGTCTCGGACCCGCGGCTGGATCTCGCGCTGATCGAGTTGCCCGCCTTGCCGAAGCAGGCGGAACCGCTGCCGCTCGCGGCCGCGCCGGCCGCGACCGGCTCGAGCGTGCTGTCGGTCGGCGCGTCCGGGGTGAACCTAGACGACCTGTCCGGCACCCTGTGGCGGTTGTCCAGCGGAGACGTGCGGGGCCGGTACCGGCGCGAACTGGCGTTCAAGACGGGGCAAAAAGTGAGCGCCATGATTCTGGAGACGCAGAAGCCAATCAACCCCGGCGACAGCGGCGGGCCGACGGTGAACGACGACGGGGAACTAGTCGGGGTCGTCTCCGCGTTCAAGCCGGACGCCAACTCGGTGATGATCGACATCGACCTGACGGAGGTCCGCGGGTTCCTCAAAGGTTATGCGACGAAGGCCGGTTGGACCTGGGAAGACAACCG
>JAAFHI010000129.1 GCA_013298335.1 Actinomycetota bacterium | reverse complement strand
GCTCTTCCGATCTGGCCGTGTCGGTCGGGACGAGGGGCTTTCCCGCCACGTCTTCGAGCAGCAGGATGTCCCCGATGGTGCGCCCGATGGCCTCGGTATTGGTCCAGCCGGTCAGGTCCGCCGCCGCCGGGTTCAGAAAGGTCACCCGTCCGACTTCGTCAACCACGATGAGCGCGTCGCCGAGGCTCGCGAGGGTCGAGATGAAGCGCTGTTCCCGCTGCCGGTATTCCCGCTCGACCTGGTTCTTGTGGAGGGCGACCGCGATGGTGGTTTGCAGGGTTTCGTCCCGGATCGGCTTGGAAAGGTAGCCGAACGGGCTGGTTTCCATGGCTTTCTGGACGGTCGGACGGTCGGTATTGGCCGTCAGGTAGACGATCGGGACATCCGCCGTGGCCCGGATGTGCCGTCCGGCGGCGATGCCGTCGATGGCGCCCCCGAGGCGGATGTCCATCAGGACCAGGTCGGGGCCGGTTTCGTCGGCCAGCCGGATGGCGTCCTCGCCGCTGGCGGCCACTCCCGAGACTTCGAATCCGAGCTGGGTCAGGCGCAGGCGCAGACCCTCGGCGATGATGGCCTCGTCCTCGACGACCAGAATGCGGGTGGGACCGGGGGACTTCAGCATTGGACACCGCCTCCTTCGGCGGAAGTGACGGGAAGAGGAAGCGTGACTTCCACGCGCAGGCCGGGCGCGGCGGGTTCGAGCGAGAGTCGCGCGTCGATCTGACCCGCCAGCAACCTGATCAGGCGCAATCCGAGCGTCCGCGAGCCGTCGAGCATGGCGTCGGTATCCACCGGGGCCGGCCCATGATCGCGGACCGCCACCCGCAGCCGCTGGTCCGTTTCCTCGACGACCACCTCGATGACGCCCGGTTCGGTTGCCGGGACGCCGTGTTTGAAGGCATTCGAGAGCATTTCGTTGAGAATCAGGCCGAGCGGCACGGCGGTCGCGAGCGGCAGCGTCACCGAGTCGTAGCGGGTAATCAGCCGGGCGCGGGCCGTGCCGAACGATGTTTGCAGGTGTTCCGTGAGCGTCTGGACGAACTGTCCGAGGTCAACCCGGTTGACGTCGGACTGCCGGTAAAGCTGTTCGTGGATGAGCGACATCGCCTCGACGCGGTTGCGGGCTTCCCGGACGGCGGTGCGGAAGGCGGGCGTCATGTCGTTTGCCGCGTGCAGTTCGAGCAGGCTCACGACCGTCTGGAGGTTGTTCTTCACGCGGTGGTGGATTTCCTGAATGAGGACTTCCTTTTCCGCCAGCGTGGCCCGGAGCGCCTGTTCGAGCTGTTTCTGCGGCGTGACGTCGCGCTGCATCCCGAGCCAGTAGGCGAAGCGACCGCTGCCGTCCGATACCGGCGCGAGGCTCAGATCCACCCAGAATTCCGTGCCGTCCTTCCGGTAGTTGAGCAGTTCCACCCGGACGGGCCGCCATTCCCGCATCGCGGCTCTCAGCCGGTCGAGTTCCGGCTGCTGCGTGCGCGGCCCCTGAAGAATGCGCGGGGTCAGGCCGATGACCTCGTCGGCCCGGTAGCCGGTCATTTGCTCGAAGGCATCGTTGACGTAGAGGATGCGTGGGCCGGGCGGGTCAAGCGGCTCGGCTTCGGTCACGATGATGACGTCCTCGGTCCGGGCGGTCGCCGTCTGATAGAGCCGGAGCCACGTTTCGTTGACCTTGCGCTCGGTGACGTCCTCGCTGAACAGCAGGAAGCCGTCGGTGCGGTCATCCCGCCGCAGCGGCGACACGACCGAAGCGAACCACCGCAGTTCCCCAAGCGGAGACGGCACGCGCCATTCGAATCTCTGGCCCTGCCCGAGCCGCTCGGCATCCTCGAATGCCCGCCGCACCAGCGCGAGATCGTCCGGGTGCGGGTAGTCGAAGATCAGCGACCCGAGCACCCGGCTGCCGTCGTACCCCTCGGGCAGCCGGTTGAAGTAGTGAAAGCGTCCGTCGCGGTCGGTGGCGAGGATGAGATAGGGCGAGTCCGCCAGAATGCGTCGCAGCCGGGTTTCGTTGTCGAGCCGGTCGAGGTCGGCCTGCTTGCGCGCGGTGATGTCGCGCAGAAACAGGCAGCCGCCGATGACGTTCCCCTGTTCGACGACCGGGCCGTAATTCGATTCGAACCATCGCGTTTCTCCCTGTACTTCGAACGCCGCCTCGACGGTGAATGACTCCCCGGCCAGTGTGCGTCGGTAGCGTGGGCGCAGAATCCCGGCCATGGCATCGGGCAGCGTGTCGAGGTGGCATTCGCCGAGGCACAGGGGGCGGCTGACGAACGGCTCGACGAGCCGATGGTACGAGGTGTTGAAAAACGTCACCCGAAGCTGGTGATCGAACGCGAGTATCCCGTCGGTCGTGCTGTCGGCGAGCGAGGCGAGCAGCGACCGGTGGGAATAGGCGCCGATTCGGGGTTTCGAATCGGACGTCCGGGAAGTTTGTGAATCGTCCGGGACGACGACGGGATCGTCGTGGGGAGTCACCGGGGAATCCTCCAAACCGCGTTGAGGATGGCAGGGGCGCGGGAATACTGCTTGGAGCGTGAAATGTAGGGGGGCGGGGCGCATCCGTCAAATTTGAATTCTGCGGCGTCTCCGTATTTTTTTACCGCCGGATGCGAAGGTCTTCAAAAAGGGCATCCAGTCCGGGATCGCCGAAGCCGATCTGGGCGGCGAGTTCGTCGAGCGAATACCGGAACCCGGTGTTCCACAGGTCCACCAGCGCGTCGCCCGCCCGCCGGGCCTGCCACCACGCGCCGTGCCGGGTTTTGAGCCAGTCACGCAGCCGCGCTTCGAACATGGCGGCCCGCAGCCGCACGGCGGCGTGCGCCGCGTCGTCGAGTTCGGCGGCCAGTTCGCTCGCCGTGACCCGTTCGCCCACCTGCTCGGAAAATTCCGCCGCGAAAGCGTCGCCGAAGGCCGCCCCGCCCGCGATGCGCCACGCGCCGCCGACCACGAGGGCGTCGCGCCGCAGCCGGTTCAGCCGGGCCGCCGGATGAATGAACCGCGCGCCGTTGACGATGTCGAGCCGTTCGCCGAGCCAGCGCGGTTCGTCGAGCAGGCCTTCAAAGAGCCGCGCCCAGCTTTCCGCGACCGCCGGATCGCCGCCGCGCCGGAGTTCGACCGGCAGGTTCGGCGAGGTCCAGGCGGCGTGCTGGGCGACCGCGAGCGCGCGCAGGAATCCGGCGTAGGCGGTGCGTCCGTTCCGGTTCGCGTAGCGCAGCCGGATGTCGTCGGGTACCCGGACGCGGGCCGTGATGGTCGGGCCGTCGGTGGCGGCGCGGGCGTCGAAGTTCGTCTGCTGCCACGTCCGGATGCCGAACGGCTGCATCACGTCGGCGATGAGCGGTTTCAACCGGCGGGCGGGGAAGGCGTCGTCGTTTTCCGTCGCCGCCGGTGCGCGTTCGGCCTGTCGGCGGCGGAATTCCTCGTCCGTGGCGGCGAGCAGCGTGTCGCACCGGGCGACCAGCGCTTCCGGGTCCGGGCCGAAAGCCGGTTCGGCGGCTTTTATAGAGGATTGAACATCGGCGTACCCGAGCTTCGCGGCGGCTTCGGCGCGTTTTTCGCGGCGTTCGGCCCGGAGGTCGGCGAGGCTCGCGAAGAGCGCGGCGATCCGGCGGACGAGTTCGGCCCGGCGGACGGGGTCGGGTTCGGCTTCGGCGCGGGCGACGGCGGCGACCGACGACAGTTTTTCGTCATCCCACGCGATGTGTGGGCGGGTCCGGGCGCGGGCGAGTTCAAGGCTCAGGGGCCGCACGGACGCCGAGACGAACCGCCGCTCGGCTTCGGCGAGGAGCGTGGCCACGCCGCGCCGTTCGACGTCGGCCCCGGTTGCCGCCCGGTCGCGTTCGGCCCGCAGGGTGTCGATTCCGGATAGTGAAAACAGGTCGCCGAACCGGTCGAAAACGGGTTCCGGGAGCGGTTCGTCGGGCAGGTCGCGACGCCACCCGGCGAGGCGGGCGAGTTCGCGCGCGGCGTGAAAGTCGCCATACTCGACGCGATATTCCTCGAATGTCATGACGATCCGTCTCCTGCATTGCCCGCGTATTGCCCGCACGGCGAAATTCGGGTCCACCGTATCAGAAGCGCCTGTGGCTTGGCATCGCTTCTCGCTTTCGGACTTCCCTCAAGAATCGGTGTCCGCTTGCCTTTTCCGCTCCGGCTGCCGAAAATGGCCGGACGCCCGGTCGTTTCAGTCCCGCCCCGCGCCGGCCTGATCCCCGATTCCTGATCCCTGCTTCCTTTTTCTCAAATGACTCTCGAAAAAAAGATCCGCGTCGGCATTCTCGGCGCGACCGGAACCGTCGGACAACGGTTCATTCAACTGCTCGAACACCATCCGTGGTTTGAAATCACCGCGCTGGCCGCTTCCGACCGCTCGGAGGGCAAGCGCTGCCGGCGGCGATTGCCGGGATGACGCTCCAGCCCTGCCGTCCGCCGCTCGACTGCGACGTCGTGTTTTCGAGCCTGCCGGGCGAGATGGCCGCCGAGACGGAAAAGGCCTTCGCCGACGCCGGACACGCCGTCATCAGCAATTCGAGCGCCTACCGCATGTCGGCCACCGTGCCGCTGCTGGTGCCGGAAATCAACGCCGACCACGTCGCGCTCATCGCCGCCCAGCGCCGGACCCGCGACGGACGCGGGTTCATCGTGACCAACCCCAACTGCACCACGCTCGCGCTGGTATTGCCCTTCGCCGCCATCGACCGGGCGTTCGGCATCGAACTCGGCATGGTGACGACGCTCCAGGCGATTTCCGGGGCGGGATATCCCGGCGTTCCCTCGCTCGACATTCTCGACAACGTGATTCCCTACATCGGGGGCGAAGAGGAAAAGGTCGAACTCGAACCGCGCCGGATTCTCGGCACCCTTGAGGGCGACCGCGTGGAACTGCATCCGATGCGTCTGAGCGCGCAGTGCCACCGGGTGGCGGTGAGCGACGGCCACACCTGCGCGGTGTCGTTGAAACTGAAGCGGACCGCCGATCTCGCCGACGTCCGGGCCGCGCTGGAAGGCTTCAGCGGCGCGCCGCAGGAATACGGACTGCCGAGCGCGCCGGCGCGTCCGATCGTGGTGCGCGACGAGCGGGATCGTCCGCAGCCCCGCCTCGACCGCGACGTGGAAAAGGGCATGGCGAGCGTGGTCGGTCGGTTGCGACCCGATCCCGTCTGGGACATAAAGTTTACGGTACTTGGGCATAATACGGTTCGAGGGGCTGCCGGGGCGGCCATTCTGAACGCCGAACTACTGGCGCATCTCGGGTTTTTCGCGTAAGGTTTTACCCATCCCAGCCCCTCTGGTACGTTCTGATTTGCAGGGAAAGTCGTCATGCCCGAAGAAGTTCAATCCAAGCAGCCGTCGTTATTTACGGACGACATCAAGCAGACGGTCCCGCAGCCGAAGGGTGCCATCTTCCCGGAGGGCGTTGGCCACGGGCAAAACGTTTCCTCGCGGATTGTGCTCTCGTCGAATGTACCCATCGAGCCACGGGGTTGGGCGGAGGTGCCGCCCCACGGGCGGGAAGCGCAGCCATCACGCAAAGCAATGAACCTGAAGCGGATTCGCCGGAACTTCAAACGGTTCTGGAGCCGCTATTCGCTCTGGCAGTACGTGATGATGCTGGTCCTGGCAATCGTCACCGTGCTGGTGCTCAATACCCTGACGCAGCCGAACGTCAGACCCGGCACGACCACCGGTCCGCGTCGCTGAAAACCGGTAGACGTTCGAAAGAAAAAGTGAAAAAGCCGCCGTGCCGAGGCGGCTTTTTCGTTTCCGGACCCTGCGGTAGAGTGCGCCCGCCGACCGAGGCACCCGACCGCGTTTTGAAAATGGCGAAGGCGTGTGGGAATCGAACCCACCCGACCCGGCTCTCACCGGGCCGCAACGGATTTGAAGTCCGCGGCAGCCACCAGACCACATGCGCCTCCGGTAAATTTCTCTAACCTATTTTGATACGGCGGGGATAGTATCAGTGGAAGAGCGAGATACAAACGACATCAAGGAACAGTTGAGTTGCGCCTATGTCCACGCGCTTGCCGCGCGTAATGGCTTTACGGCCCAAGAGGTGCCTAGGCTGGACGACGGGGGTGGAATTGATCTCAGCGTGAGAGCGCAGGGGCAACTTGATTCGGAATCAACTTTATTCTCCCCTCAACTGGACCTTCAACTCAAGGCTACATCCCAACGACCAAGAAAAAGGAGGGGGAGCAGGTTTTTTCCTTTTGAATTAAAGGTAAAAAACTATAACGACCTGAGGTTGACCTATCAGAATCCCCGAATTCTGGTGGTTTTTGTCTTGCCTGAGAACAATCTTCATTGGATTGACTGTTCAAGAGAGCAATTGGTTCTTCGTCATTGTGCGTATTGGCACAACCTTCTTCATGCCCCACCAACGTCAAACACAACCAGTATCACTATTGATATCTGTTCGGACAATCTTCTTACTCCTGAGTCATTACGGTCACTGATGGTCAAAATCTCAAAAGAGGAGGAACTCGGCAATGAATTATGAAAACCTCCCGAAAACATTACTCGGACAAGTGAAAGCTGCGGATTTGGCGGCGTATGCCGATTTTTCCGGATGGACGCTTTTTCCGAGCAAACGTCCGTCCATGGCAATTTTTCGTCGTCCCGAGTCAAAGAACTTGGAGATGGCATTCCCGCTGAGTGACGAGTACGCGGATTATCAAGATCGAATTCTTGACGCGCTGAACGTTCTTTCAAAATTTGAAAAACGCACCTATGGCGAAATACTCACCGATGTTCTCTTCCATTCATCCGACCAAGAAGATTTTCGGTATGAAGCCCCTGAGACATCGAAAGGGACGATTCCGCTTGATGCTGGAGTGAGTTTATTGACGGGGGCTCGCAAAGCCTTGCTTGCGGCTGCGTGTGACGTGATCAAACCGCAAAAATTCCATCCCAGGATGAGTCGGGCAAAAGCTGAGGAGTTTCTGAAGGGCTGTCAAATGGGACAAACCAAATTCGGCAGCTATGTCATTAGTGTCGTTTGTCCGTTGAATATTGAAATTTCCGAATCCCCGCAGATTCCACTTTTCGAGCAGATTCCGAATGAAACATTTACCCGTCAAGTAACCAAGCACTTAATGAGGTCAATTGCCTATGTCGTCTCCTCCTTGGAGATGAATCAGGGGGAGAAGCTGGTAAATACTCATCAAGAAGGGATTTGTATCAGCGCCAATTTGTGCGAGGCACTGCTGGAGATTTTAAATCCAATGCCTGAACAGGCTTTGTTGCAAGTCAGTTCCACCTGGGCGAAGTCGCTCCCGATTTCAGCGGATATCCCGAGTAGCGTGAAGGTCGGAAAAAGTCTATCCCGCAAAATCGAGGAAGTGTCCAAAGCACTTCGTCCCCGCGCGGAGGCACAGCCGAGACGGCTTATCGGTCGGATTGACGACCTCACGGGGGAGGTTGGGCCGGACGGCAAGCGGTTCGGTGATGTCAAATTCACATTTATCGATGACGAAGGGGAACCTGTTACCGCCAAGATAACTTTGGACTCAGCCGAATATGACCAAGCTTGGCAGGCTCATAATCAACCGGGATTTTATGCTTCGGTTGAAGGGGTACTTCATCGTGCTGGCCGAACAAATTACATCCGCGATCACAAGGATTTCAAAATTCTAAAAGGGTGAACGTGACCATGCCATTCGAACTCGTCTCGCCCTAT
>JAAFHI010000521.1 GCA_013298335.1 Actinomycetota bacterium | reverse complement strand
CGAAGGACTACCTGCGCGAACGCGGCGTCCACGTCCGGGCCTGACGCCGGGTCTTTCCGGCCCGTCGAAAACGGATTCCCGATTCCGCTTTACTGGCTTTACTGACTGCTGACGACTTCTTCCCATAGCCTCCCTTCGGTCCGGCTATGGGCTATCCTCTCAAAAACCAAAACCGGGTTTTGCTGACTACTGGCTACTGGCTACTGGCTACTGACTGCTGACCACTGACTGCTAACAACTGCCCTATGAGATTAGACCCCATCGCCATCGAAAACCTCGTTTCCCAGTATCTCGACGAAGACATCGGGCGCGGCGACGTCACGACCGACGCCGTCCTCACGCGCGACATCCGTGCGCGGGGCAAGTTCCTCGCCAAGCAGAACCTCGTCCTCGCGGGACTCGAAGTCGCCGAGATCGTCTTCCAGTGGTTCGATCCCGACATCCAGATTCAGGCGTTCCACCTCGACGGCGACGCCGTGACGGCGGGCAAGGAAATCGCCCGCGTGACCGGCCCCGCGCACATGCTGCTCGCGGGCGAACGGGTCGCGCTCAACCTGCTGCAACGCATGTCGGGCATCGCGACGGCGACGGCGGAATACGTCAAGGTCATCGACGGAACGGGCGCGGTCATCACCGACACGCGCAAGACCGCGCCGGGACTGCGGATTTTCGACAAATACGCCGTCCACATCGGCGGCGGCCACAACCACCGCTTCGGCCTCGACGACGGGATCCTCATCAAGGACAACCACATCGCCATCGCCGGCGGTATCTCGGCGGCCATCAAGCGGGCGCGCAAGAACGCCTCGCACCTGCTCAAGATCGAAATCGAGGCCGGGACGCTCGCCCAGGTGAAGGAGGCCGTCGAAGGCGCGGCGGAAGTCATTCTCCTCGACAACATGACGCCCGAACAGGTCAGGGAATGCGTGACCTACATCCGCGAAAACGAACCCGAAGGCCGCAATACGCTCATTGAAGCATCGGGCAACATGTCGCTCGAAACTGTCCGGGCCTACGCCGAGGCGGGCGCGAACCTGATTTCGGTCGGCGCGCTCACCCACAGCGTCATCGCGGCGGACATCAGTCTGAAGATGAACGTCTGAACGCGCCTTCGCCCTGCCCTCAAGGACAGGGCTCTTCAAAAACAAGCCTCGTGAACGAGGCTCAAACCGGTTTCCCCGATTCCTGAGCCCCGTTCGCGGGGCTTAGAGAAGGGAATGCCCTGTCCGTTCGGGCAGGGCGACGACCCGGAGCGCCGCCCGTGCATTTTCACGTACTCCACCGGGAAACCATCGACTCGACCAACACGGCGTTGAAACGCATGGCGTCGGAGGGAGCATCCGAGGGGACGTGCCTCTACGCCGACGAGCAGACCGCCGGTCGCGGACGCTTCGACCGCCACTGGCTCTCGCCGCGCGGCGCCGGGTTGTACCTTTCGATTCTGCTCAGACCGAAGATTGAAACGACGTACCTGCCGCTCATGTCGCTGCTCGGCGGCGTGATCGTTTTCGATGCACTGCGCGCGCTGACGCCCGCCGACCTCGCGCTCGACATCAAGTACCCGAACGACATTCTGCTCGAAGGAAAGAAAGTCTGCGGCATCCTCGCCGAAGCCGGATTTTCGGGGCACGCGCTCGCGTGGGTCGTTCTCGGAATGGGCGTCAACGTCGGGCAGACCGAATTTCCCGACGGTCTGCTCTATCCGCCGACCTCGTTGAAACTGGCGTTCGGCGAACAATGTCCGCACCCGACCCGAGAAGACGTTTTGCAGGGAATTCTCGACGCAACGGCGACGCGCTACGCCGAGTTTCTGGACCACCCCCCGGCGATTCTTCAAACCTGGCGCGAGCATTCTTCCTTCGCGGAAGGCAAGATCATCACCGTGAGCGTCGGCGACCGGAAACTCGAAGGCACGACGCGCGGCCTGCGCGACGACGGCGCGCTGCTGGTCGAAACCGCCGCCGGAACCGTCGAACCCGTCACGGTCGGCGATGTCGTCAGCGCGCGGTGAAGTGGTATTCTGCGCCTGTTTCACATTTCAAAAGACGCGGCTGTGCCCTATGAGAATCGAATCGCTCCATTTCAAGAACATCACCGAAGGCTGGGAACTCTCCGAGACGAAGTTCGACGACCTGAACCTGCTCGTCGGGGTGTCCGGCGCAGGGAAAACCCAGATTCTGGAGGCGATTCGGACGGTTCAAAAGATTGCCGGCGGCAGACCGATGCTCGGAAATATTCAGTGGTCGGTGGCTTTTCAGGTTCAGGGGCATTCTTACAGGTGGTCCGGTGCGATGGAGGAGGACATCAACCCCGCGAGTGGGGAGGTGCTGAGTCTGTTCACTTTTGAAGAACTTGAACGGGACAACGTCAATGTCGTTTCACGCGATTTGGAATCCTGCATTGTCAGTGCAAAGACAACGCCCAATCTGAATCCCGGCGAGTCGACGCTGAAGGTTTTTTCGCGCGAAGAATTCCTTGCTCCGGCCTATGAGGGCTTTTGGCGGATTGTTTCAAGTGCCATAAATCCCGGGCGATCTCCGCTACCCCAGACTCAGCGCCAGATTGATACATTCTTTCCAAAGTTGAAGACATTGAAGACCGTGCGTGAGTCTCAGAGAGAAGTTTTCTGGAAACTATTTTGCTTGCAGGAGCATGTCCCAAAAGAGTTCAAGCTGATTCAGGCAATGGTCCATGAAACCTTTCCCGAGGTCTTGGAAGTAAAGGTAGACCTACTGGAATCGGGTGATGGAAAACTTCATCCCGACATTCAGGCGAGGGTTGGAGAGAATTGGGTTCGGCAGGAGCGCATCTCTTCAGGGATGCTGAAGACGATTCTCTTTATGAGTGAAGTTTATCTTTCCAGTGAGGAAAAGGTTTTTCTCGTCGACGAATTTGAGAACAGCCTCGGAATAAACTGCCTGGCGGCAATGACCGACCAACTCTTCGGTTCTCGCAAGTTGCAGTTCATCATCACGAGCCATCATCCGTACGTCATCAACAACATCCCGATGGAATACTGGAAAGTCGTGACGCGAAAAGGCGGGGTCATTCAGACGCACAGTGCGGAAGACCTGAAACTTGGTCGTTCGAAACACAAGGCGTTCACTGAATTGATCAACAGCAAGGAGTACCGCAAAGGAGTCGCGGCCTGATGAACCTGTATTTCATGGTCGAGGGCGCGGTTACCGAGATGGAAGTCTATCCGCGATGGCTTGAACACCTTGCCCCTCATTTGACACGGGTTGAACGGTCGCAGGAAGCCGACACCGACTGCTATTACATCATGAGTCCCGGTGGCTATGACTCGCTGCTCTCCGATCTTCCAGGGGCCATTGAGACCGTCAACGCGAGCGGAAAGTACGATTATCTGGTTCTCGTGACGGATACGGAGGACATCTCGTCCGAAGAACGGATCGAGGAAATCCTTGAGTTCATGGCCGAAGAAAAGCTCCGATTGAAAAAAGCGCAATTGGTACTGATTACCCAATGCTGTTGTATCGAAACCTGGTTTCTGGGAAATCGAAGGTTCTGCAAAAGGGAACCGGCAGGGGCCGACCTTCAAAAGTATTTCGCTTTTTTCGATGTCTGGGAAAACGATCCTGAATTGATGGAAAAGCCGAGGTGGTTTCGCGGTTCGCGGGCGAAATTTCACGAAGCCTATTTGAATGCGGTCTTTCATGAACGTCTGGCGAGTCGCGTTCACCACAACTCATACAAAAAATCCGAGCCACGCTACGTCCACGAGGTTTTTTACCTCAACCAGCTTCGTTGGCGTGTCGAGGCTGAAAATTCCCATCTGAAATCGTTTCAAACCTTCCTCGAATTCTGCGGGCGGCTTCGTCCCGAAGCGGCGTAGGAGCCCCTTTTTCTCATGTCCGATTTACTCAAGGCCGAG
>JAAFHI010000938.1 GCA_013298335.1 Actinomycetota bacterium | reverse complement strand
ATCAACGAGCGCTACCGCCAGTTCAGAAAAATAACCTACTTCGACGCCACCGAACATGAGTTCTGATTCCATCCGGTTCTTCAAATTTCAGGGTTTGGCGAACGACTTCCTCATCCTCGACGCGGAGCACCTTTCCGCGTCGAGGTTTTTCGAGGACCCGGCGCGGCACGTCCGGGAAATGTGCCATCGCCTCCAGGGCATCGGCGCGGACGGCGTCATCGTGGCCGAAAAGCTCGACGGCACGCGCGCCGATCTCCGCATGCACCTGTGGAATGCCGACGGGTCGCGGGCGGAAATGTCGGGCAACGGCCTCCGGTGCCTCGCCGCCCACTGGCAGCAGAACACCCCTTTCGACGGCGAGGAACTCCGGATTCTGACCGACTCGGGGATCAAGAAAGCCCGGTTTCTGGGATTTGAACGCACCGGACGGACCATCGACTGGCGGATCGCCCTCGAAATCGGAGAGCCGATTTTCGATCCCGCCCGGATTCCCTTCCTGCCCGACCCTGGCTCGCCCGTGCCGCTTGTCGAGCATCCCCTCTATGTCGGCCATGACGACGTTCCCTTCCATGTCACCGTGACCTCGATGGGAAATCCCCACTGTTCCCTGTTCTCCGCCGGGTTGATCCTGACGCCGGAGTTCATCACCGGCGTGGGCGGCATGATCGAACGCCATTCGAATTTCCCCAACCGGACGAACGTCGAATTCGTTGAGGTCATCAACCGGCACCGGATTCGCGTCCGCTTCTGGGAACGCGGCGTCGGAAATACCAAATCCTCCGGGACCGGCTCCTGCGCGGCGGCGGTCGCCTCGATCCTGCGCGGACTCACCGAACGCCGGGTCACGGTCGAAACCGAAGCCGGCGATCTGACGGTCGAGTGGGACGAAGCCACCAACCAGATCACGCTCACCGGAATTGCCGGCGAAGTCTTTACCGGCGAATACACCCTATGACGGGCGCGCTCGCCCCGGATGAGGTCCACGTCCGGCGGATTTCGCTCGCCGGGGCGGAATCCCGGGCCGAACGCTTTCTGCCCCTGCTCTCGCCGGACGAAATGGAACGAATGAACCGCTTCCTCCACGTCCGGGCCCGCGCCACCTTTGCGGTCGCGCGCGGCGGCCTCCGCGAAACGCTCGCCGCCTATTCCGGGCAAACTCCTGAATCCATTCGGTTTCGCTACGGGCCGGACGGCAAGCCCGAACTCGCCCCGCCCCACGCCGAGCTGCACTTCAACCTGTCGCACTCGGGGCCGGTGGCCTATGTCGCCGTCGCCCGGCGTCCGGTCGGCATCGACGTCGAGGCCGGACGCGCCGTCCGGCGGCTGAACGCCATCGCCCGCCGGTTCTTTTCGCCCGCCGAATGCGCCGTCCTCGCCGCGCTCCCCGAAACGGAGCGCAACACCGCCTTCCTTCGCGGCTGGACCCGCAAGGAAGCACTCATCAAGGTTCACGGCGGCGCGCTGTTCCGCCTGCTCACGGCCTATGAAGTCCCGCTGACCCCGCTCGACCGTCCCTTTGAAATCGCCGGGCCGAACGCAACCGGCGGATCGCGGTGCTGGACCGTCCACGACGTTTCCCCCGACGACGGTCCGATTGCCGCGCTCGCGGTGGAAGGTGCCGGACTCCGCGTGACGGTCGGTTGAGCCCGCGCGGGGTCAAAAATTCCCCAAACCCGCCCTTTGCGCCCCGCCGCCTCGCCTGCTACTATCGCGCCATCCGTTTACCACGATTGATTTTCCTGAATCGCCCGCACTCCGGGCGTCATCTCAAGAACACTTTTCGTAAGGTTTCTCCAACGTATGCGGGGGTTCTGCGACTGTTGCGATGAACGGGCCGACCAGCTCTTCGATATCACTCGTCTGAAAGAATTCGTCGAAATCGTCAAAACCTATCAGTACCGCGCGGTCTGCCAGGCGTGCTACGACGATTTGTACGAAGAACTTCAGCGTGAAAAAGAACCGTCGGACGAAGAATAGTTTTTTCCCACCACCTCTTTCGAAGACCGGGAATCGGAGGCCGTCGGCGGTTGACCGGGCGTCCTCCCGAAGTCCTTCATTCTCGCGGGGTTCGGCTTCGCCTCCCCTTTTCCCCGGTTTTCGACCTCACCCGAAAGGTCATTTATGGTCAAGTCAGCCGAAGTCGTCATCATCGGTGGCGGCGTGATTGGATGCAGCATCGCCTATTTCCTCACCAAAATGGGCTGCCGCGACGTGGTCATCCTCGAGCGCGAAACATTTCAGGGCAAACACTCCACCGGACGCAGCGCCGGAGGCGTCCGCCAGCAGTTCGCCACCCCGGTCAACATCCGGATGTCGAAATTCTCGATCGACTTCTTCTCGAAATTTCAGGACATCACCGGACAGGACCCC
>JAAFHI010000448.1 GCA_013298335.1 Actinomycetota bacterium | reverse complement strand
AGGTCGTCCATCGTCGGATACGCGCCATCAAGGATGGATACGAATCCAACGCCCGACGCGTCTTCGTGCGGTCGTGGTGTCACCATGGATGCCTCCTTTTCCGAATACGAAAGATGTTCAGCGCAAAAACTTTAGCATGTCACGACACTTCGCCCAACCGGTCAGGATGATTCGATAAATACCATTTCCATTTGCGTGGACCCTTGAGGGGAGATGGAGCGGCCCGGTCTGAACGGATTAAAAGAAGCGTTGGAATGAGGTGGCTCAATCACTCGGCAAAAACACCCAGACATCGGGACGTCCACAGTTGCAGTGAACCGCACGGGAGAGAAAACTGATCCCAGCCCATGAAAGATAGATCGCCATGCGTGCGCTGTGCCAAGCGCCAATTTCCTGCGTACCTCCTGCTGTCAGGAGTGCCATTCTCCGCTCAACTGAGGGCAGCGGGTGAAAATAGGTCTCCACTCCCCGACTGCGTGCCGGCTCATCGTCCTGGTCGCGATCCAGAGTTTGGAGGAGAGACCCAAGGGTTGTCATCTCTGCCCCGTTCTTGAGCGCAAAGGCATCGCCACTGAAGACGCCACGTTGAGATGGTGTGGGCAAAAGGAGAAGACCGAGAAAATTCCACAGTGTGAACCATAGTCCGAACGTGACCAGCCCTGCGACCGAGGCAATGCCGCCAGAAAGAAAATAGGCGAGGCTTGCACCCAGGGTATTCCATCCGATGGCAAGAAGCAGACCACGTGTCCGGGCGCCGATATGCACTACCCCCATCCTGCGGATCAAAACGGCTTCGACTTGTGCTTGCGTCAACCCATCGAGCCAACGTTCAGGAAGAAGTATCACCTCGAAACCGGGCAAGCCCGCAATGCCTCCGGTAAAGTAAGTCGAATTGCTGGTCACGCCGAGTATGCGAAGTCGTTTTGGAATTGTTTCTTGACCGTCGTCCCATTAGTTTCCTGAATCCAGCCATATCTATCGTATGCGGTTAGGTGAGGCCAACCGGACCGATTTTCGATACCTTCGGCGTTTTTCAGTTTCGCCGAAGGAGTCCCGAAGTGTCCACCGTTCCCGATACCATTTATCCCTCCCTCCACGAGATCCTGAGCCGGGGCGGCAGCATCGACCAGTTCACCCCGGATGGCGAGGAAATTGAACTGGCCGAAAAGCACTGCCGTGGGATCGATTCCAGAATTTTCTTTCTGACCCTGCTGAAAACCTTTCAACGGATCGGCTATTTCCTGCCGCTCGCCAAGGTTCCGCGGGCTATCGCCGAGCACATATCCTTGATCTTCGGGGTGAATTACGAAGGGGTCGGATGGGCGGCCTACGACCTGAGCGGGACGCGACAACGGCACGTTGCCGTCATTCGCACGTACCTCGGCGTGCGCCGGTTTGATGGGGAGGCCAAAGCCGTCCTCGACGGGCTGTTTCGGAAAATCGCTGAATCCAGGGAGGACATCAACGATTTCATCGACGCGGCGGTCGATAAACTGTCCCAGCTCGGCTACGAACTTCCAGCCCACGCCACCCTTTCCGATCAGGCGCGACTGGTTCGGACGGAGGTCAACCGGCGGTATCTGACCGGCGTCAGCGCGGCCCTCGGACTCAAACGCCGAAAGCGGATCGACGACCTCCTGATTGACGAGGAAGGAGACGGGCACTTCAAACTCTGGAATCGAGTCAAGAAGGACCCCGGCGCCGCGACCATCAAGACGCTGCGGGAGATCGTCGGGCGGTTGCGTTGGCTTGAATCCCTCGATGTCCACCACGAACGGTTCTTCGTGGGGATACCGGCTTCCAAAATGGCGCGGTTCGCTGACGAGGGGCGCGCCCTCGACGCCAACCGGATGTGGTATCTGTCCGACGACCGGCGGGCACTCGTCGGGGCGGCGATGATTCGTCGCCAGATTGCCCAGGCGCTCGACGACCTGGGGACACTGATCATCAGGCGGGTGCGGGTCATGCACACCAGGGCGCGGCAAGCCCTTCGAGAACACCTGTGGAACCAACAAAACGAAACGGACCGCCTCATCGAGACGCTTCAGTCGATTCTCGAAATCTGGCGGAAAACGCCGGAAAATAAACGGGAACCGGCGATCACCCCGCTGATTGACCCCGCACTTGAACAGAATCTGGACGCCTGCCGGGCTCACCTGTCCCACGCCCAGCGAAATCATCTGCCATTCCTGTGGCAATTCCATGTCTCCCACCGGGCGGTTCTCCTTGAGACGATGGAGGCCTTGAAAATCGATTCAACCGTTGATGACCCGCTCGACCGATGCCTCGAATTCATCCGGAATCATCAGAAAAGCAGGAAAACCCGAGTCCCGCCGGTTGACGCGAAGGGCAAACCGTTTCCGCTCACCTGGATTCCCGAACGCTGGTGGAAATTCGTGACCGGCGAAGCACGGCGGTCCGAAACCGTTCCCCTGGTTGACCTCCAGGCATTCGAGATGGCGTTTTTCACGCATCTGGAGCGGTCGCTGCGCAACGGGGACGCCGTGATCGTCGGCAGCGACGAGTTTTCCGATTTCCGGGCGCAACTGGTTTCGGTCGAGTCCCTGCCCGCCCTCAAAAAAGAGTACTGCGAGCGACTCGGAATCCAGCCCGAAGCAGAGGCCTTCATTGAGCGCCTGCGCCTCAAACTGGCCGAAACCGCCGAACGGGTGGACCTCGAATTTCCCGAAAACTCGGAAGTCCGCATCGAGGACGGCCTTCCCGTCATCGCCCGTCAGGAACCGCAAACACTTCCCGAGGATTTTCACAGCCTGGAGCAGATCCTTTCCGAAGCGCTGACCAGACACGGGATTCTGGACATTCTGGCCGATGTTCAGGAGTGGACCAATTTCGGGCGCTGTTTCGGTCTTCCCTCAGGAAATCGGTCGCGGCTGGACGACGAATCCCTGCGCGCCCTCATGACGGTCTTCGCCTACGGATGCAACTTTGGACCGAGTCAGGCCGCGCACTGCCTGCCGAACACAAGCCGAAAAGCGATTTTGAGCTACAACCGGGACCATGTCACAGTGGATCGACTGAAGGAGGCCGCCACGGTGGTTCTGGATGCCTACGCCAGACTCTCCATCATTCGGAAATGGGGAACGGGCCGCGCGGTGGCCGCCGACGGGACCCGGCGTGAGACCTTCGACAATAACCTCATGTCGGAGTACCACATCCGCTACGGGGGCAATGGGATCATCGAGTACTTTCACGTCAGCGACACCTACGCGGCCCTCTACACGAATTACATCTCGTGCAGCGTGCGGGAAGCCACCTATATTTTGGACGGACTGAAAAAAAACCAGAGCGCCATCCAGCCCGACACCCTTCACTCCGACAGCCACGGGCAGACCGCGGCGGCGTTCGGGGTCGCGTACCTGCTCGGTATAAAGCTGATGCCCAGGATCAAGAACTGGAAGGACCTCGAATTCTGCCGACCCGAAACCGCCGCCTGGTACAACCACATCAACGGCCTGTTTCGGGCGGCGGCGGACTGGAAGCTGATTGCTTCGGAATTCGACGCGATGCTCCGCATTGTCGTCTCGATCCAGGCCGGGAAATTGCTCCCTTCCGCCATTTTGCGGCGGTTCGGCTCGGCCAGTCGGAATAACCGAACGGCGCGCGCGGTCGCCGAACTTGGGCGGGTGGTAAGAACCATCTTCCTGCTTGAATACCTGGAGAACGCCGATCTTCGTCAGGTCATCAACGTCAATCTCAACAAAGTCGAGCGGTTCCACCAGTTCAAGCAGTTCCTGACGTTCGGCGGCGAGGGATTGATGGCCACCAACGACCGCAACGAACAGGATAAGCGCACCCAACACGGCCACCTGGTTTCCTGTTGCGTCATGCTCCATACCGCCGCACAGATGGGCGAGGCGCTGCGAAAACTCCGCCGCCGGGACATTGCCGTCTCCGACCTGGTCGTCAGCCACATGAGTCCCTTCCACACGGCGCACATCGACCGCTTTGGCAAGTATTCCCTCCGCAAGACACGCCTCTCTCCTCCGGCGGAGCTGAAGTCGGTGTCGCTGGAACGATTTGATTGAAATTTGCGCGGAAGTTATCGGGATTCGGATGAACCATGACGGTTCAGGATTTGGCGACTAAAATCATTGCCCACGCCATAGACAAGGGGGAAACCATGGTGCTCAGTCGAAAACCCTATCTCCGGTCGGTCACACTGGCGACCGACAAGGTCCCGGATTTTTCCGTCTACCCATTCAATATTCCCGCCGTCGAGCACCTTGGGACACTTGATTTTCACCCTGATGTCACCTTTTTTGTCGGCGAGAACGGTTCCGGGAAAT
>JAAFHI010000487.1 GCA_013298335.1 Actinomycetota bacterium | reverse complement strand
GCGAGTCAACCGTGACGCTCCGCCTGTGCAATTACGACCCGGAAACCCTCGAACACGACCCGCTCGGGGCCTGCGAACAGATTCTGGCCGAGCGCAAGCAGGAAGCCGACGCGTTTTACGCCACGCGCATCCCCGAAAACCTGTCGCCGGACGGCAAAAACGTCATGCGGCAGGCGTTCGCGGGCATGCTCTGGTCGAAACAGTTCTTCTACTACGTCATCGAGGAATGGCTCGACGGCGACCCGCTGCAACCGAAGCCGCCGGAGTCGCGCAACGAAGGGCGCAACAAGGACTGGCGTCACATGCACTGCGAAGACGTCATCTCGATGCCCGACAAGTGGGAATACCCGTGGTTCGCGGCGTGGGACCTTGCGTTTCACTGCGTGCCGCTGGCGCAGATCGACTCCGACTTCGCCAAGGAGCAGCTCATCCTGATGCTGCGCGAATGGTACATGCACCCGAACGGCCAGATTCCCGCCTACGAATGGAAATTCGAGGACGTGAACCCGCCCGTGCATGCCTGGGCCGCGTGGCGCGTCTACAAGATCGACAAGAAGATCAAGGGCAAGGGCGACCTTACCTTCCTCGAAAAAATCTTCCACAAGCTGATGCTCAACTTCACCTGGTGGGTGAACCGGAAGGACGCCGAGGGCAACAACGTGTTCCAGGGCGGCTTCCTCGGGCTCGACAACATCGGCGTCTTCGACCGGAGTTCGGTGCTGCCCGAAGGGGGCATCCTCGAACAGTCCGACGCGACGAGCTGGATGGGGATGTATTCGCTCAACCTGCTCGCCATCGCGCTCGAACTCGCGCTACACAACAAGGCGTACGAGGACGTCGCGAGCAAGTTCTACGAGCACTTCCTCTACATCGCGGACGCGATGAGCCATCGCGGCGAGGAAGACCTCGGTCTCTGGAGCGAACGCGACGGTTTCTACTACGACATCCTGCAATTCCCCAACGGACACTCCTACAAGCTGCGCGTCCGCTCGATGGTCGGGCTGATTCCGCTGTTCGCCGTGCAGATGATGGAAAGCTGGTGGCTCGAACAGTTGCCGGGCTTCCGCAAACGCATGGACTGGTTCGTGAAGAACCGGCCCGAGATGATCCACAGCATCGCCGCCGTGGACGAACAAGGCAGCGTCGTGCAGCAACTGCTGTCACTGCCGAACACCGGCCAGTTGCGGCGGATTCTGAAGGTGCTGCTCGACGAAACCGAGTTCCTTTCGGATCACGGCATCCGTTCGCTGTCCCGTTTTCACCTCGAGAACCCCTACATTCTCGACATGGACGGCGCGCGCAACCGCGTTGACTACGATCCGGCGGAATCGACCATCCCGATGTTCGGCGGCAACTCCAACTGGCGCGGTCCGGTCTGGTTTCCGGTGAATTTCCTCATCATCGAATCGTTGCAGAAGTTCCACCACTTCTACGGCGACGACTTCAAGGTCGAATGCCCGACGGGATCGGGCCAGATGATGACGCTGTGGGAAGTCGCGTCGGAAATTTCGCGGCGACTGTCGCACCTCTTCCTGCGCGACGAACACGGCAAGCGCCCCGTCTACCGGCACGCCGGAATGGAAGTCTTCGACACCGATCCACACTGGAAGGATTTGATTCTGTTCTACGAATACTTCCACGGCGACACCGGCGCGGGCCTCGGCGCGAGCCACCAGACCGGCTGGACCGGCCTCGTCGCGAAACTGCTTTCGCAAAGCGGGGAATAGCGGCTGAACACTTACCCGGAGCGATTCCAACGGCTTCTTCCCCGTTGGAATCGCTCCACTTTCTTTCAACACTACGCACTCGCGGGCCGAACATCCGCACTCGCGGTCACAACCGGCGCACCCGACACCCGAACACCCGCACCGCGAGCCAGAACCGCGCACCCCGCGCCCGAACGCCGCACTCCGAATCCAAACATCCGCACCAGCCGTCCGTAACCCTCCACCCGGCGACTGACAAGACGCACCGCAAGACGGAACCGCGCACTCGCGATTCAAACATCGTACGCGGGGGCCAAACCGCCGCACCGGAACTCCGAACAACCCGCCTGTCGCGTCGCCGACGCGATCGCATTTATTGTTCAGCTCGTCGGCTACGCGACGCGAAAGCCTTTGTTCTCTTCGTCAACCGTGCCGTAAACGACACGGCTATGTTCACGGCGTCGGCTACGCGACGCCAATGCAAGCGGCTCTCCAGCCACGCAAACTGCCTGATTTCGAGAAATCACGGTCTCATCGCGCAAAAACGCCGCCTCACGTGTCAAAAGGAACTTCTCACGATGCAAAACGAGCGTCTCACCGTGCAAAAGTATTTTCTCAACCTGCAAAGAGAACTTCTCACGATGCAAAATCACTTTCTCATGCGTCAAAGGGAACTTCTCACAACGCAAAGGTACTTTCTCACCATGCAAAGAGAACTTCTCACGCTGCAAAAGTAACTTCTCAACCCGCAAAATGAACTTCTCACGGTTCGAAAGGAACTTCTCGCGTGTCGAAAGGAACTTCTCGCGTGTCGAAAGTGATTTCTCGTGAGTAATGACTGTTCAGAGTCCCCCGCTTTAGCGGGGAGAATTTCGGGAATGTCCCGCTGCTTCTTTCT
Organism: Actinomycetota bacterium; assembly: GCA_013298335.1. Classification (GTDB taxonomy): domain Bacteria; phylum Acidobacteriota; class Blastocatellia; order Chloracidobacteriales; family Chloracidobacteriaceae; genus JAAFHI01. The sequence continues at coordinate 1,459 of JAAFHI010000487.1, read as the reverse complement.
TAAAGAAAGACTTCGACGAAACCCGATTTTTCTTTGGAAATTCCGATGTAGCCACACTTTTTCCCCGCTAAAGCGGGGGACTCTGAACAGTTGCCTCGGGAGTTGGCGGCTACTTCGGCTTTGAAATCGGGCCGACCGTGGCGTTGACCGCGCGGAGGTAATCGGCGGGCGCGAGAACGATCTGCAAGCCACGCATGCCCGCCGAAACCGAAATCTCGTCGAAGAGTTCGACGGTTTCGTCCACAAACACCGGGTACGGCTTTTTGCACGCGAGCGCGGTGACCCCGCCGCGAATGTAGCCCGTCAGCGGCTGCACTTCCTTGAGCGCAACCGTATCGACTTTGCGGTCGCCGGTGAGATGGGCGATCGCTTTCAAATCAAGCTGTTCGTCGCCGGGCACGACGGCGAGACAGACGCCGTGCCGGTCGCCGCGCGCGACCAATGTTTTGAAAACCTGCGCGGGATCGAGTCCGATTTTGCGGGCGACCGACTCGGCGGCGAGATCGTCGGGGTCTACCTCGTAGGACAGCAGCCGGTAGGCGATGCCGAGTCCGTCCAGAATTCGTACGGCGTTGGTTTTCATTCCCGCGTGGTCTGCATCATCGCTTCGAAGAATTGTTGCAGGGCAACTTCGAAATTTTCACCCGAACGGTCCACGAGTTCAACCACCCGCGAGCCGGAAATCGCGCCGTCCGCACCGAGTTCATACATGTTCGCCGCGTTTTCAGGCGTCGAAATCCCGAAACCGACACACAAAGGCAAGTCAGTTGCAGCGTGGGCGCGTTCGAGCAGGGCCCGCAACTGGTCGTCGTAACGGGCTTCGGTGCCGGTGATGCCGAGACGCGACACAACGTACAGGAACCCGCCGCCGAGTTTGGCAATCTGGCCGATTCGCTCGGCGTCGGTGAGCGGCGAAATGATGAAAATGAGGTCGATTCCCTGCCGTTTCGCCGCGGCGGCCAGTTCGTCTGCCGATTCGGGCGGAAGATCGGCGATGAGGATGCCGTCCACGCCCGCGTCCGCCGCCTGCCGGAAAAATTCCTCGCCGCCGCGCGCGATCACCATGTTGTGGTAGACGAGCAGCCCGATCGGAATCTCGTTGTCGAGCGCGCGCGCCTCGCGGACGAGTTCGAACGCGTCGCGGACCTTGAATCCGCTTTCGATGACGTCAAACGAGGCTTTTTGAATGACGGGGCCGTCGGCTACCGGGTCGCTGAACGCGAGGCCGAGTTCAAGCGCGGACACGCCGCTTGCGATCATCGCGGCGAGCGTCCGGCGGCAGCGGTCACGGTCCGGATAGCCGAGCACGGTGAACGGAATGAAGGCCTTGCGGTTTTCCGATTTCAGTTGCTCAAAACGTCTTTGATAACGACTGTTCATAAAAAGTCTTGGGAGTCTTGTGGGTCTCGGGAGTCTTGAGAGTCTGAAGAAATCCTGAGGTTCCGGGAAAGTCGAGAGA
>JAAFHI010000425.1 GCA_013298335.1 Actinomycetota bacterium | reverse complement strand
AGCGCGACCCGGCGGCCTACAATCACAAACTGGTCGAGGTAACTGGGTTTGCCCACTATGCCCTGGAAGATTTTACGCTTTTCGACACGCTGTGCCCGGATGATCCGGGTATCTGGATTCAGTACGGCGGAAGAATTGCGACGAATGCGAAAGATTCCGGCGGAGACGCCAATCCGCGGACTCCTCCTGTCGCGCGCGTTGTTGAAAATATCCCCATCTCGTTGGTCGAGGATGGGAATTTTCGTGAGTTCGACCGGCAGATTCAAAACCTGCCCAAAGCGATTTCGCATGTGACACTTGTCGGACGATTCTTCGAGGGGAAAGAAACGAAAGAACAAAGTCGCGGAGGTGGTCCAGGTTACGGCCATGGGGGCTGCTGTACACTGCTGGTCATCCAGAAGGTCGTTGCGGTCGCACCGTGGAATCGAACGGATGTCGATTACATGCCCGAGTTGGATTTTGGCGTATTTCAGTCGAGTCGGTCATCGCTCCACCCCAAGTTTTGGCCCTATGAGCCGGCCTACATGACCGATACCTTGTGGGAAATCGAATCCGAAGGGCGTGACTGGCACTACGACCATCCGGAGCGGGTTGCGGCGGCCAAGTTGGCGGAAGTATTGAAGATGGATGAAGGCACGCTCGCCGGACTGAAAATCGCGCATGACGTACCGGGGCAGAAAACCTATGAATGGCGACGCAAGGGCGAGACATTGAAGTACCTGATCGTTGTCAGTCGCCCGTTCTTTCTGACCTTTTTCGCGAAGGACCCGAACCGCATCCCGTGGATTGCCCTCGGGGTTTGGGAAACGCAGCCATATTCCTCGTTGATGAGAGGCTCCCGATGAAAGTTCTCAACATCCACGAACGCACCCTGCCGACATCGCCCGCGCGGGTCGGCGAACTGCTCGACACGCTCGCGTCGCCCAATGACCGGCTCTGGCCGAAGGCGACGTGGCCGCGCATGGCGTTCGACCGTCCGCTCGGCGTCGGCGCGGACGGCGGACACGGCCCGATCCGCTATTTCATCGAGAAGTACAACCCCGGCGTCTCGGTCGTTTTTCGCTTTAAAGGTCCACGCGGTTTCGACGGCGGGCACCGGCTCGACGTCATCGCCCAGCCCGACGGGACGACCATGCTCCGGCATACGCTCGAAATGACCGCGCACGGGCTTGCGCGCGTGACGTGGCCGCTCGCGTTTCGTCACCTGCACGACGCACTCGTCGAGGACGCGCTCGCCCTCGCGCAAACCAATCTCGGCTTGCCGCCGGAGGTTCGTCCGTGGTCGTGGTGGGTGAAACTCCTTCGCTGGATGATGACCGGCGGGAAGGCGAATCCGCAGGCGATTCCAGTTGCGCAACATCAACCTACTTTTTGAGAAGAGCAAATGGACGAGTTCATTCTGGCTTCCGGACATTCGAAGCTCGCTTTCCATTCTCCGCGCTTCAATTCGGATGGATTCATCACGTACTACGTTTTGACCGCGATGGCCCCCGGTTTCAACGCCTCGCTCGAAGTCGATGTCAGTTGCGGCGTCGGGACCTCACCCGCCGATTTTTTGGCTGAAATTGCCGAAGCCTGGCGTGGTTGGGAGGGAGTCAAAACCTGGGAAACGATAGAGGGAGAGTTTGAACTGTCAGCGTCATCCGATTCAGCCGGGCATTACTTCCTGAAAGTAAGAATGAAGGGTGGTGGGTGGAGTGCCGCACTCGCTTTTGAAGTTGACGCGGGTGAGATTGAGTTTTTTTCAAAGCAGGCAAAGGCATTTTTTGAATGTCGAACATCCTCGCCAAAATTCTGACCGAACCGGGAATTACGCTGGGCATGCGCGTCATCGACGGCGTTCCCGGCATCGAATCTGCCCAGATTGTGCAGGGACTCGTTCGTGAAGACGGTCAGGAACGCGAATACCTGTGCGTGAACTGCACTTCCGGAGCACCGACGCCGCGCCAGTGCCGGTTCCTCACCTTCGTTCTGAACAAGGAATTTCCATCCGCCACCGTCGCGATTCAATTGTGGCCTGGCCGTCCGGGTGAGGAATCGGTGCTCGTTGCGCCTGGGCAACCGGGCACGGCGACCGGGTGTGCCGCTGCGTTCTCCGCGTACAAAATAGAATGGGGCTGGGACGAAAGTCCGACGATGGCGATCCGGGTCAACGCGGATGAAATCGTGCTTTCGGTTGAAAGGTTCGACGGCGAGTGGCGGCCCTTCCGGAAACCAGCCCGGCGACACCACCGCCGGACCGCCCTCACGGGGCTGACCGCGTGGATGCGCGACACATTCATGAGCCGGAACAACGATTTCGACGGCTACTGGGTGCCCGGCCAGTTGTATCGCGCGGTCGAGGGCTTTCCGGAAAAGAAGATCGTCGTGGATTTTCTCGACGGAGAGTTTGCGCCCGATACCGACATCGCCCAGAAAATCGGCAGAAAGTACGCGGATTTGCTCTGGCGGATGCTGAACCGACAGGGGATTCCGTCCGTCTGGATTCGGTCGGCGACCGTGACCTGCGTGTTCGGTGTCGAGAAACCCGGAGATAATCGGAAGGATTGGTTCGGTGGTCACGGTGGGTTCTATGACTGCGTCGCGGAAATCGTGGATAACCGCGGACGGGCCTACCGGATGGCGCGGGACGGCTGGTGCTGGCCGCACGATCCGGGACGGGAACATCGTCGTGGGTGATGTGTTCGAAACGGCGGCATTGGTTTTCCCATAGCCTCGCCCGAGCGCTCCGGACGTGGGCGAGAGTGGTTTCAATCGGGTACATCTTTTGGAAGGCACGCCGAAGGTGTGCCAGGAAATGAGCCGGTGGTGGAGCGCAGCGAAACCACCGGAACACGGGGTAAAAAAAGTCCCGCACGCCGAAGGTGTGCGAGGAAAAAAATCATCTTCGCGCACCTCCGGAGCGCGAAATCCATTTTGGGCGAATGACCGGTGGCCCAGTATCCAAAATGGCGAATGAGTTGCCGATTGAATCTAGCCCACGTCCGGAGCGCTTTGGCGAGGACGTGGGAAATGAATTAGATCAATTGTTTACACCGAACATGAAACCCGTAGCCTCGCCAAAGCGCTCCGGCTACGGGCTATATCCAATACGCCATCCACACGCCGGGAATGTGGATTGGTCGTATTCAAATGAAAGCTGCTCTCATTTCCCGGCACACCTTCGGCGTTGGCGCATCGAATTTGACGGGAACACTTGCCTCGGCATCGGTTTCGATAGTTGAATCGGGAATCCTCCAACATTGACGCGGACGTTTTGCACTCGTTTTCCAACCGATGAACGAACCCATTCCGGCAGTTCCCGTCACGCCCGCAATCGTCCTGAACGGCCTGAGCAAGAATTTCGGTCCGACGCGCGCGCTTGACGGCATTGATCTGACCGTCCGGCGGGGCGAGGTGTTCGGCTATCTCGGCTCGAACGGGGCAGGGAAGACGACCACGATAAAAATTCTCTGCGGACTGCTCGCGCCGGACGCGGGCGACGCGCAGGTATGCGGCCACAGCGTGCTCGCCAATCCGATGGCGGTGAAGGCGACCATCGGGTACGTGCCGGAGTCTGGCGCGCTCTTCGAAAAGCTGTCGCCGCGCGAATATCTGACGATGGTCGGCAAGCTCTACGGTCTGACGGACGACGTCATCGAGATCGACATGGACCGCTGGCTGCTGTACTTCGGATTGCGCGACCGCCGCGACCAGCGCATGGACGGTTTTTCAAAAGGGACGAAACAGAAAATCTGCTGGATTGCCGCCGTGCTGCATGACCCGGCGGTCCTGATTCTCGACGAACCGCTCAACGGTCTCGACGTCGAGGCGGTCACGCTCGCCAAGGACCTGATGCGGGAAATGGCCGTGCAGGGCCGGACGGTGTTCTATTCGTCGCACCTCGTGGATGTCGTCGAAAAAGTCTGTTCGCGCGTGGCCGTCCTCAATCACGGACGCCTGCTTCGCGTCGGCACGCCCGCCGAACTCATCGCCGAAACCCGGACCGACACGCTGGAATACGCGCTCAAGACGCTTTGGCGGGAGTGAAGAGGGGGCATGGGGAATAGGGCATGGGGCATGGAGCGGAAAAAAGGTTTCGGGTGTCGGGTTTCAGGTATCAGGTTCAAGACAAAGATGTCGGATAGAACGTTTTGCCCTGGGCTGATTTCATCATTCCTTTTTCCTCACCCAATTCCCAATCCCTGATCCCCAATCCCTGATCCCTGATTCCTTTTTCCTTGTTCTTCACCTGAAACCCGACACCCGACACCCGAAACCTTTTCATCACCCGACACCCGAAACCTTTTCCATGCCCCATGCCCCATCCCCCATGCCCCCTTCCTTCGACTTGCGTCAGGCGCGGGCGGTTTTTTCCGCGACGTTGCGGCAGGGGATGCGTCCGAATATCGGGTCGAACGGGAAGTACGGGTCATCGCCGATTCGCGGGCTGGTGTTTTCGATGACGCTGGCGGGGTTTCTCGCGTCGGGGGCGGCGGGGCGGAGCGCCGATTTACGGACC
>JAAFHI010000702.1 GCA_013298335.1 Actinomycetota bacterium | reverse complement strand
GTTCCAGCGGCTCGTGCCGTTCAGATCGATGTCTTCCAGCCAGTAGGTCCCGGCTCCGGCCCCGCTGTCGCGCCAGGCGTAGCGGTTTCCGGCGGTGAGCGGGCTTCCGGCCATGAGCGCGTTACCGGCCACCAGCGCCGGGGTCACGAGCGTCCGCTTGCCGTTGTTTTCACGCCAGATTCGGAAGCCGAGGTTGTCGGCCTCGAACCCGGTATTCCAGGTCAGTCCGATCTGGCCGTCGCGATACGCCGTGGCCGAGAACCCCATGACCCGGACTTCGGTGACGATGGGCGGAAGGCATTCCGGACCGGATGAAATGCCGGGAATGCCGGTCAGGGAAATGTTGGTGACGTTGCACGAGCCGTTGGTGCCGGCGGTCGCGCCGTAGTTTCCTGGGGTGCTCGTGGCCCCGACGGTGGTCTGTCCCTGGGTGCCGCCGGTCACGTTGGTGGTGATGAACCCGGAAAGGACCGAATTGACGAACACCGCGCCGCCGCCGCCGCCCGCGCCGGGACCGTGCGGAACTCCTCGCGTATCAATGGTTTGGCTCAGGAATGCGGTTCCGCCGTTGCCGCCGCGGGCGTTGATGGTCAGCGTCGGGGTCGGTGCGACGGAATTGGTGGCGGTGACCACGACCGAGCCGCCCGCGCCGCCGCCGCCGCCGCCGTCGGGACCCGCGCTCGCGCCGGTCAGGCCGTTGGCGTTGATGGTGCCGGTTCCGTAAATGACCGCCGCCCGCAGAAAGACGAGGCCGCCGCCGGGCGCGCCGCTGCTCGTGCGTCCGTCGCGGTTGGTCGGGCTGGTGGTAATGTCGTCACCGGCGACCTGATTGGCATTGACGGTTGTCGGGAGGTCGGCGTTGTTGACCGATCCGGCCCCGCCGCCGCCGCCGAGAAAGACGCGGATGAGATTCGAGCCGGAGACATACTGTCCGCTCAGGCCGATGCCGCCGCGTCCGCCGTTGTCGGGGCCGGTGGTGGCGCCGAACGTGCTGTTCCAACTGTTCCCGCCGGTGCCGCCCGCGCCGCAGTTGCCGCCGCCGCCGCCGCCGGAGTTCAGGCCGTTGCCTCCGGTGTTCGCCGCGTTGCCGGCATTATCCGTGCCGCCCCCGCCCGCGTTGCCGGGCGCGCCCTTGGCGTAGCTGCCGCCGACGTAGCCTTCCTGCCCGGTGTCGGTCAGATGCCCGTAGGCCGCCGCCGCGCTTTGAAGCTGGAGGGTCGTGACATAACGGGGCGTGCCGACGATGCCTTCACCTTTGGAGGCATGCGCTCCGAGAGGGGTACCCGAGGCAACGGCCCCGAAAGAAGAAATCTGAAAATCATTGTTGGTGTAGCCAGTGAAACCTGTTCCAGATCCGCTGCGGCGGATGCCCGCGCCGCCGCGGAATCCGCGACCGTTGACGTCGATGACACCATTCGTGCCGCTGATCGTGAACTGGCAGGTGCCGCGCACGTCGATGGCGACCACGCCGCCGGTGCTGCCGTCCCACCGGGCCGCGGTGACTGAATTTCCGATGCCGACATTGAAAAATTGCGGCACCTTGATGACCTGAAACCGCCGTTGCGGCGACGTGCCGGCGACCGCGTTGGCCTGCCGGTAGCTATTTACAAGGTTGGTGGACAAGGTGATCGTGCCGCCGCTCGCGGCGAATCCGGTCCCGGCATTGGTCGGGGTCGCGGTTGCCACGCGGGCGAACTCGTAACGCCCGGCCTGATTGAGCGCCGAGAACCCTTGCCCGGCCGTTCCCGCGCCGCTGCCGTAGGTGCCGTCGTTGGCCGAGGTGATGTTGGCGTCCTGCATCTGGACAATCAGTACGAGATCGCCCGCCGACAGGCTGGCGAACCCGGCGGCGCTGGTCGGGGAGGTATAGCCCGCGAAGTAGGCCCCGTCGAGCGTGCCGTCGAGCGTCCGCGCCGCATTCAGGGTGATGGACGTGCCGCCGGCGGTGATACTGGCCGTCGGACTGTAAAAGGCGTTGACGATGCCGGTCAGGGCGGTCGTCGGGCTGCCGTCCTTGCCGGGACCCGCCGTGAACCCGCCGCCGGTGTTGACGCAGGTCTGGGCCGTCACCGGAAGCGAACCGAGCAGGAGGCCGATGGTGGAGAGGAAGACCAGCGACGTCATCCAGAGTGTTCGTCCGGTTTTACGGGAACCGCCGAAGCGTTTCAAAGGGCGAATCAAAAGCGTTGGTTTCATAATCCTCTCCACTGGCACGGAACCGCAGGGTGCGGCCTGCGATACCGTTTGGCTGAAGGGGTTGAGTTCCCTTCAGGAAAAAGCTGATTTTCCCCGGTAAAAGTCGACAACTTCACAACCTGGGACATCCTGGAACTGTCATTCGAGGGGAGGGATAATATCTTTTATCTGGCAAAAATCAATAAAAGTCCTGATTGTGGCAGCCTTTTGATGATCGGCACGACTGTTGCGGAAAAGCTGCGCCGGTTACGCAAACGGGGCATGGATGACCGAGGGGCATGGTTTCCAGGCCCGGTCAGATGGTCAGCGGGAGAGGGGCAGGGACCATCGACCGACGGCTGCATCGTTCAGAAACGGTTCACCCAAATGAAAAAGGGCGGCGAAGTGACTCGCCGCCCCTGAAGGAAACCAATCGAATCAGTTATTTGCCGACGAGGAGCGACGGATCGCCGATGAGAACATACGACCGGCGGACGTTCGGGTCGGTTGTCGCGGATTTCGCCTGCCGGATGGCATCGCCGAGGCGAACCGTTCCGGTGCCGCCGTACAGCGCCTGGACCAGCGCGCGGTTCATCAGTTCCTGTTCGGGACTGACGGTCAAGGATGTTGACGCCCAGACGGCGGCGGCGCCCCGGTTCGGGGTCTTCACGAGCGACTCGGCGAGACTCACCGTGTAGACATCGTGGAAGAACCCGGTCAGGCAGGTCATCCCGACCACGACGCTGGGCCGACCGGTGTTGGTCAGGTTCGCGACGTCACTGGTGGTGAAAACACTTTCCGCCGCCCAGTTTCCGACCGAACCGTGGCCCGAATAATCCACGAAACCCTTGCCCGAATTGAGCGCGGCAAGAATGTTGGTCCGGGCCGCGTCGCCGCCGATCTGGCCGATGCGTACCGTCGTGGTGGTGAAA
>JAAFHI010000003.1 GCA_013298335.1 Actinomycetota bacterium | reverse complement strand
GAGGCTGTCGTGAAGTTCCGCCGCGATGCGTTTGCGCTCAATTTCCTGCGATTCAATGAGTTTTCGCGAAAAGGCTTCCTTGACCGCCGCCTCGCGCACGAGCGCGCGCACCCGGCGGCGATAGCCCGCGTACCCCGCGCCCGCGATCACGACCGCGACCACCGCCAGAAACTGCCAGCGGCGGTAAAAGGGCGGCACGACCGTCAGCCGGACCGTCGCGGGAATCGAATTCCATACCCCATCGCTGTTCGCCGCCATCACTTCAAAGGTGTAATCGCCCGGCGGCAGGTACGCGAACCCCACCGACCGCCGCGTGCCGAGGTCGGCCCACGCATCGTTCAGCCCGCGCAGACGGTAGCGGAAGGAAACCTGATTCGGACGGATGAAACTCGTCCCGGTAAACCGGAATTCGACGTTTCCCTGCCCCGGCGCGAGCGTCAGCCCGGCGGCGACCTCGACCGGTCGCCGTTCAACGGAAATTTCCTCGATGAGGACGTTCGGCGCGAGGCGGTTGGTCGGGACCGCCCCCGGCGCGATGACCACCACGCCACGCTGCGTCGGAAACCAGAGCCGCCCGTCGCGCGCGCGGACGCCCGCCGGCTGCCCGCCGCCGTTGCACTCCGACGACGGCATTCCGTCGGCCTTGCCGTACAGCACGGCATTCACACGCGGCGACCTTCCTTCAATGAAATCAACGAGTTGCTGTTTTTCGACGCGCTGGATGCCGCGATTTCCCGAAAGCCAGAAAAACCCGGCGTCATCTTCGAGAACACGGAACGCGCCGCCGTCGATCAACCCGTCGCGTGGCGTCACGGATGAGAATTTCCCCTCGCGGTAGCGGGTCAGCCCGTTGTCGTAGGTCCCGAACCACAAGGTTCCGTCCGGTTCCTCGTACATCGCCCGGACGTAATCGCTCGCCAGCCCGTCGGCCTGCCGGAAACGGGTGAAAGTCCCGTCCTTCAACCGCGTCAGACCGCTGGTACTTCCGAACCACAAATCGCCCCGCCGGTCCTGATGAATCGCGCGGATTTCATCGCCCGCCAGTCCGTCGGCGACGACGTACCGCCGGGACGGCCCGTTTTCGGGAAACGCCCACAACCCCTGCCCGGTGCCGACCCAGAGCGTCCCGTCGGCGGCTTCCAGCAGCGCGTACCCCATCGCGAACGGCGGAAACTGGCCGTCGGGCGTGGTCTGTTTCAGCTTTCCGTCGGCCAGCACGAACATGCCGCCGATGCCGCCGAGCCAGAGCTGCCCCGAGCGCCGCCGGTGAATCGTCTGAATGTTCGGCGTTTTGAAAACCGTCACCCGCTCGCCTGAAACCTGCGCGACGCCGCCCTCGCCGCCGATCCACATCGCGCCGTCGGCGTCTTCAAACACCGGATACACATTGGAAATCACCATTTCCGGCGCCGAAAAGGCGGTCAGCCACTGGGGCGACAGCCGGAACACCCCGCGCGCGTTGGACCCGAGCCAGACGTTGCCCTCGCGGTCCTGCGTGATGGCGTTCACCGGCGTGCCTCCAAAGCCCGGCGCGCGGTGGAGAAATTCCGGCGCGCCGTCAGTTTCGAAAAGCCGGTCGCCGTCGAACCGGATCAGCCCGTCCCTGCCAAACCCGACCCACATTTTTCCGTCGCGGTCCTGAAAGAGCGCCTTGACGGAGTGGGGCGAACCCCATTTGGCGAGATCGAAGCGCCGCGCCCCGTCGGGACCGCACCGGACGAGCAGCCTTTTGATGGAACTGCCGATCCAGAGGCGTCCGGCGGCGTCCTCGTACGCCAGAAGGTCCCCGCCGTACGCCGCATCCGGTTGCAAACGAAGAACTTCCCTCCCGCCGACCCATTTCACGACCGCGCGGTCGGTGACGGTCCAGACCGCGCCCGAGCGTCCGGCGACACGCAGAAACAGGCCGGATTCAACCTCGGTTTTTCCATCGTGAAACGTCACGCAGCGGTTCGGATAGCTCGCGATGACGCCCGTTCCCGGTCCGGAAGAAAGAAACGGCAGCGGAACGACCGCCGTGCCCTCCGGCGGCGCGATGGTTTCGAAGCGTCCGTTCAGGGCACGAACGATCTCGCCCCGCTCGGTCATCGCCCAGAGCGCGCCGTCCTCACCCTCGACGAGCCGCGAAAACCGGTTGAAACCGATGCCCGGCGTGTTCGACTTGTTGAACACCGTGAACCGGACGCCGTCAAACCGGACCAGTCCATCAAACGTCGCCATCCACAGGTAGCCGTCGCGGGTCTGGACCAGCGCGTTGACGCTGTTCTGCGGCAGCCCCTCGTCGGTCGTCCAGTTTTCCACCTGAAATTGCGCTCGTACGTTCATCGTGGCCGCCCACAAACCGGTCAAAACCAGGAAAAACGAGACAAGAACTCCCCGAAGCGGCCAAAACCGCCGCCATCCACGCACCGGATTCACCGCGCGCCGAGCCATCCGAAAATCCCTTCGGGGAGAATGATGAATTTTGAATTATGAATGATGAATTGACGGAATTGCGAGACGGGGTTTTCGCGACCGACGCCGCAAACTCCGAAATTCATCATTCATAATTCATCATTCATAATTCTCAACGCCTTGCGTTGAGTTCCACCTCCACCTCGTGGCCGGCGGCGGCGGTTTCAAGGCGTTTTCCGTTCCCGGATTTCGCGCCGCCGTTGGCGATGGCCATCACGTTCACGAGGAAGCGAAAGCGTTTCGCCTCGGGGCGGGCGACGCGGAAGGTGATGGCGGCGGACTGCCCCGGCGCGAGGCCGCCGTTCACGCGCTGCGGCGAACCGGCCACGCCGCCGCTGACACAGGGGGAAACGAAGTCATTCGCCGTGCCGAGGCGGAAAGGCGGCGTGCCGGGAATCGCGCCGGTCGGAGTTCCGTCGGGAAATCCGAGGCTGGCGACGACGAACGACAGATCCGTCAGCGGAACCGAGGAAACGTTGGTCAGCGTGGCGGTGAGCAGGACGTCGTCGGCATACCCCACGCCGGTGCAGGTCCCCGGCGCGGCGGCCACGGAGGACGTGATGGCGACCCGGACGAGGGCGTTGACGTTGGTCGGCGCGACGGCGTCCTGCGTGATGGTGAAAATCTGGCCGTTGACGGTAATCGTGCCGGTCCGCTCGCCGCCGGTGTTCGGCGCGACGGCAAAACCGATGCGTCCGCTGCCCTGTCCCGGAGAACCGCCGGTGATGGACAGCCACGGCGCGTCGGCGGTCGCCGAAAACGAACACGCCGTATCGTTCGAGGAAACCGCCAGTTGCCCGGTCATCCCGGCGGCGGGCGCGGCGAGCACGACCGGATTGAACAGACAGCCGGCGAATACCCGCGCGATGAAGGGCTGCGACGCGTCGTTGACCTGCGCGAAGTTGCCGCCGACCAGAATCCGTCCGTTGGCCTGGAGCGCGACCACGCTGACCCCGGCGTTCGTTCCGGTAAAGCCCGGTGGAGTAAAGGCCGGTTCCGCCTGGCCGTCGGAGGTCAGCCGCGACAGAACCGCCGCCCCGGTGGGGCCGTTCACGCCGCCGATGACGATTTTTCCGTCCGGCTGGACAGCCACTGTCTGTACGCGCCCGGTCGCGGTGGAAGCATCGCCCGTTTCAAACGAGGCCAGAAAATTCGGATCGAAATTCCCGTCGGGCAGCAGCCGGGCAATGTCCTTGAACCCCGCGCCGAAGCGGAACGCGCCGCCGATGACGATTTTTCCGTCGGAGGTGAATTTGAAGTCGAAAATTCGGGGGTTCGACGTGATGGATAACGGCAGGCTCTGGAGTCCCGTGTCGAGCGTCCCGTCGGCGTTGAGCCGCGCGAGCAGGTTTCGCGTGACGCCGTTGATGGTCGTGAACTCCCCGGCGATGAGGGTCTTCCCGGCCTGATCCCGCCGCATGGCCGAGATGTTGCCGTTCACGTCGGGCGCGAAGGCAGCGACGAGCGTCCCGTCGGCGTTAAGCCGCGCGAGGCGATTGCGCGGCGAGCCATTGATGGTCGTAAACGCGCCCGCGACGAGAATCCGCCCGTCCGGTTCGACCACCAGCGCCCGGACGCTGGACGCGGAAGGCGTAAAACCCGCGTCGAGCGTTCCGTCGGCGTTGAGCCGCGCGAGCGCCGCGCGGGGTGAGCCGTTGACGGCGCTGAATGTACCGCCGATGACGATTTTTCCGTCCGACTGGAGCGCAATCGCGGCGACCCCGCTGTTGACCTGAACGAACGGGAAGCCGGTGTCCCGCGAACCGTCGGAATTCAACCGGAAAAAGCCGGACGGCTGCGCGCCGATGGTGGGAAACCCGTTCGTGCCGAGGAGAATTTTGCCGTCCGGAAGTGGAAGCAGCGCGGTGGTGTTGCCGCCGCCGGGACCGAACGGCGACGTGAGCGACGGGTCGTTCGACCCCGGCGCCTGCGCGAAGGCGACCTGCGCCAGCAGACCGAACCCGATGGCGAGCATGATCATCGCCAGACGGCGTGCGGCGGCGATGTTCAGGAAAGGTTGAATTGAACCGAAGGATGGGATGGTGAAATGAGCGTGTCGTGAAATCATTGAGGTACCCTTTCGTGACGGCCCGTGCCGTGTGATGACCACAGGGTGGCAGGCCGCGCCGGGCACCGGTATCCGTGGGAATACCGATTTCACTGTATTTTTACTTCGCTCAAGCCGTTTTTCTTTTTACATCCCGAGCGTCGAACTTTGAAGATTCGTTCATCGTACGCGCGCGATCCTTAATATATAGCGTAATTGTTCAGCCCGGTCGTCGCAGGGCTATTCAAAAAACAAGCCTCGTAAACGAGGCTCAAATCGGTTTTTTCAATTTCCGAGCCCCGTTCACGGGGCTTTGAGAAATTAGCCCTGTCCTTGAGGGCAGGGCGAGCGGTGGCTGGACAGTTACAAAATAGCGCGGAACCGAGCCGTGACTGGCGGACGGAAATTGTTCCCCAAACACGACAAACCAGACCGGGCGGGAAATGTTCCCAGCCGGTCCGGTTGTGACGATGACTGAAAGGTGTCGCGGAAGTCGCGGAAAGCCGGTGACTACCAGCTCGCCTTTTTCACGCCGGGGATCAGCCCCTGGAGGGCCATTTCGCGGAACGCGATCCGGCACAGACCGAATTTGCGCAGGTATCCGCGCGAACGGCCGGTCAGCGAGCAACGGTTCCGATGCCGAACCGACGACGAATTGCGCGGCAGGCTCTGGAGTTTCAACTGCGCTGCCTCGCGGTCATCTTCCGAGGTCTTCGGATTACGGACGGTTTCCTTCAACTGCGCGCGGCGTTCGGCGTATTTGGTCACCAACTGGTCGATCTTGTTGCCCTTGGCAATGCGGCTTTTCTTCGCCATTGTCTGTCTTCCTCGTCTAAATAAAAAAGGTTACTCGGCTGGGGCTTCGGTCGGAGCGGCTTCGGCGGCGGGAGCAGCGTCCTTCTTGCCGTAGCGCTTCTTGAAGCGGTCGATACGTCCGGCGGTGTCCACCAGCTTCTGCTTGCCGGTGAAGAACGGGTGCGACGCCATCGAGATGTCCACCATCACGAGCGGATACTCGGTGCCGTCTTCGAGCTTGATCGTCCGGTTGGTCTTGGCCGTCGAACGGGTAATGAAGTTGTGGTTCGCCGATTCGTCGCGAAAAACGACCAAACGGTAATTCTTGGGATGGATTTCCGGTTTCATGGCAACTTCCTTTCATCGGTCGGTCGCCCCGGTTGGCCCGGTTGGCGACGCCATTCACATCGAGACGTGAAAAGCAAAGCGGTGATGATACACATGAAATCGGGGTTCCGCCAAGAGGGAAAAGGAAGTTTTTTCCCATCCGGGCATAAAAGGTTGCGGAACCGGGATGAAGAAGGCAGTAGTTAGTGGCCAGCAGTCAGTAGTCAGCAGCCAGTAGTCAGCAGCCAGTAGTCAGTAGTCAGCAGTCAGCAGTCAGTAGTCAGTAGTCAGTAGTCAGTGGTCAGTGGTCAGCAGTCAGCAGTCAGCAGTCAGTGGTCAGCAATCTGTTCTTCAAGCGCGCGGAGCGCGCGACATACCGTTCGCCGATGGCGCGAGCCATAGGCATCCGAAATTGTATCCGTACCAAAGAGGAATCCATCCCATGAATCTCACCGATCTGTCCGTCGTCGTCACCGGCGGAACCGGCGGCCTCGGCGAAATCGCCGTCTCCGCCTTTCTCGCCGCCGGAGCCACCGTCTCCGCCACCCATTCCGCCCGTTTCGCGTCGAAAGTCGCCGAGTTCACGTCCCGTTTCGGCGACGCCGCTTCCCGGCTGCATCTTTTCGAGGCCGATTTGTCGAATGAAGGCAGCGTTTCCGCGCTTTCCGACCAAGTACAAGCCGCCGCCGGGAAAATCGACGTCTGGATCAACATCGTCGGCGGGTACGCCGGGGGCACCTCCGTCGCCGATTCCTCGCTCGAAGACTTCGAGCGGATGCTCACGATCAACCTCCGCACCGCGTTCCTCGGCTCCCGCGCCGCCATGCGGGCGATGCTCCCGCGCAAAACCGGTCGCATCATCAACATTTCCTCAAAAGGCGGACTCCACGGCTCGGCGCTCCACGCGGGCTATGCCGCCTCGAAATCCGCCATCATCCGCCTCACCGAAACGCTCGCCGAGGAAGGCGTCAGCCACGGCATCACCGCCAACGTCATCCTGCCGGGCATGATCGACACGCCCGCCAACCGCGCCGCCATGCCCGACGCCGACCGCTCCGGCTGGGTCGCCCCCGCCGACATCGCCGCCGTGATGGTCTTCCTCGCTTCAACCGAGGGAAGAGGCGTCAACGGAGCCGCGATTACAGTCTAGGAGTCGGGAGTCTGGGCGTCTTGGGAGTCTTGGGAGTCTTGGGAGTCTTGGGAGTCTTGGGAGTCGAAAACAAAAACGTGGCACGAAGGTTGCCTTTCCTTTTGAAGAAGTCAAAAAACCAGGGGAAAGGCAGCCGGGGAAAATGGGAACAATCAGGAGATTCGAGGATATTCTGGCGTGGCAAAAGGGACGCCACATGACGAATCTTGTCTATCAGGCCACGAGAAACGAAGCGTTCTCGCGTGATTTTGCCTTGCGCGATCAGATTCGACGGGCGAGCATTTCAATCATTTTGAACATCGCCGAAGGATTCGGTCGTCGCACGGACCGCGACTTTGCTCATTTTCTCGCTCAGGCTCATGGGTCGGTAGCGGAAGTTCAATCCGCTCTCTATATTGCGCTTGACCAGAAATACGTTGACCGAACGACGTTCGAGCAAATCTACGATGTCGCTGAAGAATGCTCCCGCCTGATTCAGGCCTTCGGGAAATACCTCGGCAATTCAAAAAGCTGATTTCTTCTGACTCCCCAAAACTTCCGACGAGTGTTCACAACTTCAGGAAACTGATTCCCCGACTCCCAAGACCCTCCAGACTCCCAAGACTCCCAAGACTTTCCCCATGACTCCGTCTTCCCACTACTTCCACTCCCATCGCCTGAAACTGCACTACTGGGATTTCGGCGGCGCGGGCAATCCGCCGCTGATTCTGGTTCACGGGACGCAGGACCACGCCCGCAACTGGGACGACTTCGCCCGCGCGTTCGTCGCGACCCACCACGTCCTCGCGCTCGACCTGCGCGGACACGGCGACAGCGCGTGGGTGCCGGGCGCGATGTACGGTTTTCCTGAATTCACGCTCGACCTCGCGGCGTTCGGCCACGTCGTGAAGGAACGCCCGCTGACCTTCGTCGGACACTCGCTCGGCGGCGTGGTGGTCATGCACTACGCCGGGGCCTTTCCTGAAAATGTGGCGAAAATCGTCAACATCGAGGGCTGGGGACCGCCGCCCGCGCCCAAACCGCGGACCTATCAGGAACGCCTCCGGACGTGGGTCGAGAAATCGCTCACCTCGGAACACCGGCAGCAGCGCAAATACTCAAGTTTCGAGGACGCCGTCGCCCGGATGAAAGAGGCCAACCCGCATCTGACCGACGACATGGCGCGGCATCTGACGTGCTACGGCACGGACCGCGCGTCGGACGGCTCGCTGATCTGGAAGTTCGACCCGTTTCTGAGAAATTTTCCCCCGTTGGGGATTCCGCCCGAGTACGCGAAGGAACTTTTCGGCCACATCACCTGCCCGGTGCTGTTTCTGCGCGGCGGGGAAAGCTGGGCGGCGGATCTGACCGAATCCGGGCAGATGGCGATGGTCCCCGATTCGCGGATGGTGACGATTCCCGGCGCCGGACACTGGGTCCACCACGACCAGTTCGAGGCAGTCATCCGTGAAACCAAAGCATTCCTCGGAGAATTTTGAGTTTTCAATTTTTAATTTTGAGTTTTTCCCGACCCCGTTGGGTTTTGTGGATTGTTCCTGGGGATCGGCTTGAAAACCCGCGAATGGTTTTTCGCAGGTAGCCCCCGATGATGCGAGTCTTCGAGCGAATCGGGGGAACACGGCGGTGCAGTCATTCACATGTGGTTTGTATTGCTCATTTTGGGCCTGTTCGGCGGCGTTTCCGGCGGCATTCTCGTCGCCCGGCGCTTCGGCGCGGACGAAATCGGCGCGCCCATCGGCGGTTTTCTCGGCTTCTGCGCAGGGTACGCGCTCGGTTTGCTCCCCGCACCCTGGCTGCCGTGGATTCTCGCCGGTGTCGGCATCGCCGCCGGGTGCGCCGTGCTGGCGGTCATCCGAAAACGAACGTAGAAGCGTTTTTCTCTTCAACAGGATGCGCGGGTCGCCCGCTTTCCACCGCGAACGTCCCATTTACCGCAGTGAACGTTCCGTTTCCCGCTGCAAACCTTCCAATTTCCGATGTGAATGTTCCATTTACCGCCGGAAACGTTCCGTTTTCCGGTGCAACACCACCGTTTTCCACTGCA
This sequence comes from Actinomycetota bacterium, assembly GCA_013298335.1. Classification (GTDB taxonomy): domain Bacteria; phylum Acidobacteriota; class Blastocatellia; order Chloracidobacteriales; family Chloracidobacteriaceae; genus JAAFHI01. The sequence goes on along the minus strand of JAAFHI010000003.1, from coordinate 13,218 downwards.
AACCTTCCGTTTTCCACCGCGAACGTACTATTTTCGACTTCAACACCACCGTTTTCCGGTGCGAAAGGTGCATTTTCCGCCGCAAATCTTCCATTTTCCGGTTCAGCACCACCGTTTTCCACAGCGAACGTTCCATTTCCCGAGGTGAAACCGATTTTTTCCACCGTCAACCCGCCGTTTTCGGGTCAACGGCCACCGTACGCCTGTTCGGGTTGGAAAACCGGGCGCTTTCTGGGAGATTGCCACGGAAATTTTCAAGAAAGTCGATGTACTTCCCCGCCATGTCTCAATCGCGTATCGAAGTCTTTCGCGGTCTGGTCCAGAAAACGCCCGAGGACGCCATGATCTGGTACGGACTGGCCTCCGAATACACCAAACTCGCCCAGTGGTCCGACGCCGTCGACGCGCTGCGCAACGTCATCAAGTACAACCCGAATTACACCGCTGCATTTCAGATGCTCGGCTCGGCGCTGCTCGAAACCGGCGATATTGAAGCCGCCCGCGTCGCCTGGACCGACGGCATCGCCGTCGCCGAACGCACCGGTGCGTGGAAAGCGGGCAAACACATGGAAGGTCTGCTCAACCAGCTTCCCGCAGCGTCCTGAATCAATCGAGCAATTTTTGTCTGGATGCGACGTTCCAATTCAGTGAAACGCGCCTGGTTTCCGACTGGAATCTAAATCAGACCTTTGGGATTGGTACAAACGCGGCTGTGCCGCCTGATGTGCGGAATGGCTCTGCCTTTCCGCATCGGTCACCCCAAAGAATTGAGGGCTTCAGCCCGATACATCTGCTCGGGGCGCAGCCCCTCGCGAGATTTAAGGAGAGCGAGTGGCGGAAAGGCAGAGCCATTCCGCACATCGGGCGGCAAGCCGCAAAACATTTCCCACCCTTTAAAAGTGTCTCAATCTCGTTTTGACTGATTTAGATTCCATCGGCAACCCGTTTGCCATTTCGCGATTTCAATCCGGAAGCGCCTACTTGCTTCCGGCTTCTTTCGGAACGGACGAATCCTTGTAATCGTCGGTCTTGCGGATCGTCGTGCGGAGTTCGTCCCACGTCAGAACCTTGCCGCCGTGTTTTTTGGCGGCGTCTTCCGCTTTGGGGCGGCTGGCGAAGGACGCGACCGGCGGCGGCATCGCGCCCGCGATGTCGAGTTTCGAGGCGTACAAATGAAACGCCGTCGCCGCCGGTATCTGCTGGTGGGTTTCGTAGTCGTACACCGTGGCCGAGTCGGCTTTCGGCGGGTTTTTGTCGGAATAGGCGATGGCGCAGACCGACGAGCAGAAATCGCGGTGTTTTCCGTCGCCGCCGGTGAGTTCGTACCGGTTTTCCGAATCCTTTTCGACGTGCATGCCGCAGACGCCGCACCGCATCGCCTCTTTTTTCGTCTCACCGGCGGGTTTGCCGGTTGAACCCGCCGGTTTCGCGGGTCCGGGCGCGGGGGATGCGGGCGGTGTTGCACAGGCAAAGCCGAGGAGTCCCGCGCCGAGGAGAAAACACAACGTCTTTTGTTTCATGGTAACTGTTCAGAGTCCCCCGCTTTAGCGGGGAAAAATTGATGCTGACAGACGGTTTTCAAGGGAACGTCAAGATTCATTCATGATTTTTCAGGGAAAGTATCCGGGGAAATTGTCGAATTTCCGAATTCCTCCCCGCTAAAGCGGGGTACTCTAAACAGTTACGTTTCATGTCGAACGACCGTTGAAGGCGGATGCGCCTTGTGTCCACGATTTACTGCTGACCGTGAATCCGGTTGTAGAGGTTGCTGTAGACCGCCTGCGCGTCGTCGTGGTCGAGGCCGGGCAGCATCGCCAGAATTTTCTCCAGCATGTCGCGCCCGCGCAGATTCGATTCCGACGACTGGATGAGCACCATGTCGTCGTTTCCGATCTTCTTGAATTCAAGCTGCTTTTCCTCGCCCGACGCCCCGATGCCGACCATCGCGCCGATGTGCGACAGCGTGCTCTGAACGTAGGAGTAATCGTAGCGGTAGGACGGGCACGGCGTGTCGGCCCAGCCGAGCAGCGCCTGTTCGTCTACGCAGATCGGCGGCACGGCAAACATCACCGGCCCGCACGACGACGCCAGAAACAGCCCCGACCCGATGATGGTCAGATAGCCCTCGACGACCGATTCCTGGCAGCGGAGGGTGTCTTCGAACGCCAGCAGGTTGTCGGCTTTCACCGTCAGGTTGCCGTTTTCCAGATTGTAGGAGGCGATGTTGTTGCCGTTGTCGCCGACAATCAGCTTTCCCTGCCCGTTGATGACGATGAAGTCGCTGACGTAACTGGCGGAGTTGAAGGCCCGGTTGATGAGACCGGCCAGTCCGACGGAGCCGAGCGCCTCGAAGCGGAGTTGTCCGTAGTAGGCGATCATCTTGCCGTTGCGGACGAACATCTGACCCCGGACATCGACGCAATAACTGTAGTCGTTGATATTGTCGTTCGACGGAAGGTTCGACGGGTTGTAAAGCGTGGCCGCAGTGTTTGACATTGATGTTACCTCTCGCTCGCCTGGATGTAGACGACGCCCTGACCGGTGAATTTCAACTGGAAACTTTCGCCCGAGGTCTGACCGAGGAAGGATTTCCAGCTCACGTCCGTGTGCAGGTTCGGTTGAAGATTGCCGCGATGCCCGATGTAGGCCTGCGGATCGACGAAAACGGGATTATTGGGGTTGACGTCGAGCGCGATGGTCGGCCCGTCGGAGAGGATCACCAGTTCTCCGTTCCCGGTAAAGGTCGTCGTGAACAGCCCCTGCCCGGTCGCCGCGCCCTGCACGAGCCCGCGGATGCCGCCCTGACTCCCCAGAAACATGGTGCCGGTCTGAAGTCGGCGGTCGAACGCGAGCACGCTGTCGCTTTCGACGTACATGGTTTCGCCCTTGAGCGGCACGATCGTCACCATCTGCCCGCTCTGGGCGTAAAACACCTCGCCCGATCCCTGGGCGGTCATCATCTGCCAGCCCTCGTTGGTGACGGCGCGCATCGCGATGTTCTGAATTCCGCCGCCGGTCAGATAGGACCGCGCGAAATTCACCTGCCCGGTGTAGGCGATCATCGAGCCCTTCTGGGCGTAGACTTCCTCGCTCCGGAGCACGATTTTCAACAGCTTGCTGTTGACCAATTCATATTGCGGCATGGCCGGTGACTCCTTTTTCTATGATTTGAGTTCGCTCGGCTGGATGAAGACCACGCCGTTGCCGGTGAATTTCAACTGGTAGGACTCGCCCGAAGTCTGGCCGATCATCGTCCGCCAGTTCACGTCGAAGTGGAACTCCTGCTGGATGTTGCCCTTGTAGGCGATGAAGGCGTCCGGGTCGACGAAGAGCGGCCCCCACTGCGGACTGACTTCGAGCCTGATCAGGTTGCCGTCGGAAAAGACCGCGACGTTGCCGTTGCCCTCAACGGTGGTCGTGAAAAATCCCGATCCCGACCCGCCGCGCAACCCCTGAAACGCCGTCGAGGTCCGCAGGGTCTGATCGAACGCGAGCAGGTTGCGGCTTTCGATGAACAGCTTTTCGTTCTGCAACGGCAGAATCGAAATGGTCTGGGCGTCGTGGGCAAAATAGACCTTGCCCGAACCGCTCGTGGACATCAGCGGCATGCCTTCGTTCGACACCGCGCGGCGCAGCGCCCCGAACAGCCCTTCGCCGCCGAGAACCAGTTTTTCGAACTTCATCTGGCCTTCGTAGGCCACCATCGCCCCGGCGAGCGCCGAAACTTTCTCGTTCATCAGGGTGACTTCCAGCAAACGGTCGTTTTTCAGGGAAAAAGTAGGCACGGTCGGTATCTCCAGTGCGCGGGATGGTTGAATTGATGGTCTTTGGGGAGGTGCCGGCGGATTGTGGCCGCGACACCGCCCAAGAATAGAAAGGGGAAGCTTCAAAAACAACCTCCCCGAAAAAAAAGGTAACGGTTCAGAGTACCCCGCTTATGGTCTTTGAAAATTGATTCGGCAATAACGGGTCGCATTGATTTCGGAAAGGCGCGGATGCGCCGGCAGAGAATAGCCGCGCCCGTGAGGGCGTGGTGGATGAGTGGAAAAAATCGTGAGCCGCGTCAGCGGCGGCACATTTGTTTCCTGTGCCGCGCCGTCGGCGCTCCGGGCCCGCTTGCTGAACGGACCCCACCCTCACGGGTGGGGCTATTCTCTGACGGCGCATCCGCGCCTTTCCGGAAAAAACCAGTCGCGCATTACCGGATCAATCTTTCAAAGACCACAAGCAGGAGACTCCACGCAGGGAAAACACGGGTCCGTTCAGAACGTGAACTTCACCGCCATCTGAATCTTGCGCGAACTGCTCACCACGCTGTCGCGAATCCGCCCGAAGGTCGCGCTCGTGAAGACCGCCGTCGGAATGTTGAAGGACGGCGTGTTGGTCAGATTCTGCATTTCCAGACGGTACTGGAAGTTCATGTTTTCCCGGATGCGGAACGATTTCGCGAGCGTCATGTCCATCTGGAACTGTGACGGACCCGAAAAATAGTTGCGCCCGGTGTTGCCGAGCGTTCCCGCCGCCGGAATGCTGAACTGCGCCCGTTCATTGGTCAGAAAATAGAAGTTGGTGCCCGCTTCCTGCCGGACTTCGCCGAGCGACCGCGAACAGCCGGTGCAGTTGGCGTAGGACTGGACCGCGTTGCTCAGGGTGTTGGAACCGGAAAAGACCGTGAAGGGACGCCCGGAGGTCGTCCGAAGAATGCCGGCCACCATCCAGCCCCCGATGACCTGGTCAATGACCGGGTGCAGGTTGTTGGCGTATTGCCGACCCCGACCGAAGGGCAGTTCGTAGACGAACGTCCCCTGAAGCGAATGCCGCCGGTCGAAATCCGACAGGGCATAGTTGATCTGCCGGTTGCGAAGGTCGAACGGCGTGCTCGACGCCGACTGCGCGTTGCCCGAGTTGGCGATGGCGAAGGTCGGGTCGAACGACCGCGTGTCGAGCGACTTGGCGAAAGTGTAGCTGACCTGGAAGCTCAGGCCGTTCTTGAATCCGCGCGACAACTGGACCTGACCGGCGTGGTAGGTCGAGATGTCGTTGCTGTCGATGACGAACGCGCCACTGGTGAACTGCGGGAAACGGAAGAAGGTGAAGGGCGAAAATCCGCCCAGGGCGAGCAGCGTCTGACCGCTCTGGACGCGCGTTCCGATGGCCGTCGCCACCGAGGCCACGGCGTTGATCGACAGTTGCGAGGCAAAAATGCTGCGCGCCAGTTGCGACCCGGTCTGGCCGGTGCCGCGCCGGGAGTCGTTGAGCAGCAGGGCGTTCATCAGGGCACTGTCGCCCCCGCCCTTGACCGTGTTGAAGGCCTGCACGAAGTTTTCATTGAACCCCGGAACGGTGCTGAAAATGTCCGCCTGATTGGCGTTGTAGCCGCCAAGCAGGCCGACGCCGCGCCGTCCGATGTAATTCACTTCAAGCACGAGGTTCTTGCCGAGGTCGCGCTGGATGCTCAACGACCACATGTTCGTCTTGGGCGTGCGGTAGTTGCGGTCAAACACCGTGATGCTGCCCGTGCCGAACGCCGCCGGCTGGTTCGACCCATCGGGCGTAAGGCCCGTCGGCGGGGCCAGCGTCGGAATGTTCGGAACCCGGCCACCCGCGCCGCCAAAGGCCACGTTGGAAACCCCGAGGGTGGTACCGGGGATGTTCGGCAGGATGAACGACGAGGTGAGGAAGGTATTCAACCGGTCGTAGGCGAGCCGGTAATTGGCGCGAATGGCGGTTTTGCCGTCCTTGAACGGGTCCCACGCAAAACCGAACGAAGGCGCAAAGTTGTTGAGGTCATCCGAAAACGGCTGTCCCTGAAACCAGGCGGCCGTGTTCGAAGGCGCCGAATCGAGGGTAATCGGGACGGTCGGGACCCGGAGTTTTCCGTTGCGCGCGCCGGGCGCGGGCCGGCCTTCCCAGCGCAGGCCGTAGTCAAAGGTCAGATTCTGGCGGAAACGCCAGGTGTCCTGCACATACACGTCGAATTCGGGATAGCGCGCGTCAACCGAGAAAAGGGTTCCGGGCGCGCCGTACTGCGTGCCGTTGATGGCAACGAACGACTGCGTGATCTGCCCGACCCGTCCGAGCAGGTTGTTGATCGTCCGCTGAAGTCGCGGAAGGTCCGCCGAGGCGTTGATGCCCGTCGCGCCCGTCGCGGGCAGGTTGAAGGGAATCGCGCCGACCGCGTTGATCGAGGTGCTGAAATCCGCCGAGGGCTGCGTGTTGAAGCCCCCGACCGACGTCCGCCGGTCGATGTGGCGTCCGAAACGGAAATTGATTCCGGCCTTGTACACATGCGTTCCGCGCACGTAGGTGAAGTTGTCCACAAACTGGATCGTCGTCAGCGCCCGGCGATTCTGAACCGGGGCGGCGTTCGACAGCGGGTTGGTGATGTCGGCCAGCGTAAATGGCGGATTGGTGTTGAAGTTCGGGTCCGGGTTGTCGAAGCTGAAGGTAAAGCGGTTCAGTCCGAGGACGAACTCGTTGGTCATCGACGAGGTCGGCGTCCACCGGTGGTTGACCGCGATGTTGCGCGGCGACCGCTTGGTGTCCACGAGCCGCGGCGTATTCGGAAAAGCCGAGGCGCCGCCGTTGGCGAAGTCGCCCTCGGAATCCTGCCGTCCGAAGGAAACCCGACCGAAAAGCGTCTGCCGGTCGTTGATCACGTAGTCAATCTTGAACGTGTAGTCCTCCTGCTTTTCCTTCTGGGACGCATTGAACAGGAACCCGGCGGTGTTGAGCCCGTCGCCCTGCGAGAAATCGTTCGGCAGCGGCGTCTGGGCGATGACCGCGCGGGTACGCGGATCGAGGCCGATGGCCTGCGGGTCGTTGGTCACCACGTTGTAGCTGCCGATGTTCAGCCCGGCGACCGGATTTCCGTTGACGTCAACGGAGGCTCCGGTGCCGCCGAACGGGGTGTTCGTGCCGCCCACCACGTAGCGGAAAATGCCCTGCCGCGCCTGATTCGTGTAGACGATGCGCGTCACCGGGCGGGTTTCAAGCGCCCGCAGCGCCTGCACGTTCACGAAAAAGAAGAGCTTGTTCTTGATGATCGGGCCGCCGAAACTGCCCCCCGGAATGTGCTGGACGAACTGCCGCTTCTGCGCCCCGGTCGGCGACGTGGCGGTCGGAAAGTTGTTTTCATACTCGCGGGCCTGAAAGCGCGGCGTCTGGTAGAAGTAGAAGGCGTTGCCGTGGAACTCGTTGGTCCCCGACTTGGTCACCAGGCTCACCTGCGCGCCGCTGCTGCGACCGTTTTCCGCCGACGGGTTGCTCGTGACGACCCGGAACTCGGCGAGGCCGTCGGGATTGATGCGCGTCGGCGACAGATTCGAACCGCCCGCGCTGGTCTCGTTGCTGTCGATGCCGTCGATGGTGAAGTTGAAGGCCCGGTCGCGCGCACCGTTGACGTGGATGCCGCCGCCGGTGTTCGACCCGGACACGACGCCCGGCTGGAAAAGGATGAAATCAATCGGGTTGCGGCCGCGCGAACCGACGATGGGGAGTGCGACGATGGATTTCTTGTCGACCAGATTGCCGAGGTTGCCCGACGAACTGGTCTGCACCCGCTCGGCGGTGTCGGTCACTTCCACCACGTCGGTACTGCCGCCGACTTCCAGCGAGGCGTTCACGGTCGTCGGCTGGCCGATGGACAGCGCGTTGTTTTTCGACAGAAACGGTTTGAAATTCGGCGCTTCGACCCGGATGGAATAGCTGCCGACCTGAAGCGAATCAACCACATAGGTTCCGGCGTCGCCGGTCGTCGCGTCGAACGCAAGTCCGGTTCCTTCATTGGTGACGGTCACCTTGGCGCCGGCGATGGCCGCGCCCGACTGGTCGCGAACCGTTCCGGTGATGCGGGAGGTCGTTCCCTGAGCCATGGCCGAGACGGAAAACGCCGTAACCAGGGCGAGCGTTGCCAGTGCATATCTCCATAACTTCATCTGCATACGATCATCCTTTTTTTGTGCGAGCAGAGTGACGGTACGTCGGCGCGGCGGAAAACGGCCAATGGCGACCGACCCGACGGGGACGTGACTTGGTGAAGCTTGAATGTTGTTCTTGAATGCGGAATGTCTCAGATTTGTCGTGACGGGTCTACTCGAACCCGTGAGAAATCCCCAAAAAACAAACCCGGCGACCAAAAAAAGCCGCCGGGTTCAATGATTTTTCCTGAAAACAGATGTTGGACGTTATCCGGCGGTGCCGAAACGCGCCTTCCCGGCCTTGGCCGAAACCTTTTCCTTCACCAGCGTCGCCAGTCCATGGATGAACGACCGGTGGCAGTTGAGCGCGGGCACGCGCCGGAAATACGGCAGACCGACTTCGCGGGCAAGGTCCTGGTACTGGATGTCGAGTTCGTAGAGCGTCTCGATGTGTTCCGACACGAAACTGATCGGCACCGCCAGCACCTGCTTCTTCCCTTCCTTCGCGAACCGCTGGATGGTGTCTTCGGTCGAGGGGCCGAGCCATTCGACCGGGCCGACCTTGCTCTGGAACGACAGGAAGTGCGGGGATTCGGCGCCGAGCTTGCGCTTGAGTCCGGCCATGACCGCCGCGACGGTCTTCTGGTGGTGCTTGAGATAGGGATCGCCGCGCTTGATGTATTTCGTCGGAATGCTGTGCGCGCTGAACAGCAACTGCACCGCTTCCGGTCGCGCGTCGGGGAATTTCACGATTTCGGCGGCAATCATCTCGACGAGCGAGTCGATGTAGCTCGGCTCTTCCTCGTAGTGCGTGATGTAGGTCCGCTTCATCTCGCGCACACCGCCATGTTCGTTGAGCAGCGAAATCAGCTTCTTGGCCGCCGCGCCGGTCGTTGTCACCGAAAAGTGCGGAAAGAGCGGCAGCACGATGAGGTGGGTGATCTTGTCCTGAAGAATCTGCTGGAAGGTGCTTTCGATGAGCGGATGCCAGCACACCATTCCGACGTAGACCTTCGCCCGGACGCCCATGCCGTCGAGTTCGCCTTCGAGCGCCGCCGCCTGCTCGGTCGTGATGCGCCGCTGGGGCGAACCGCCGCCGATGGCCTCATACAACCGGGTGGATTTCTTGTGGCGCGTCGTCGCGATCAACCAGCCGACCGGCTTCTGAAGGAATTTGTAGGGCAACTGGATAATCGCCGGGTCGGAGAAAAGGTTGTACAGAAAGGGTTTGACGTCGGCGAGCTTCTCGGGGCCGCCCAGGTTGAGCAGCAACACGCCCAGACGCGCTGGACCGTGGTTGGGACGTTTGAATGGCATAACGCTCATTGTCGGTGTCTTTCCGGCCGTGGGCGGGGGGTCGTCCGCATTCCGCCGTGCTGGTGATTTTGACTTCCGGGTGCAAAGTCCGCCGAGTATAGGCGGGGCATCCCTTCTTTGAAAGTGCTTTGACGGACATGGTTGGACGGTCGGCGAAAATTTCCTTATGTTCGGCGCAAACAGTTTTTCCGTTCAGCCCCTTCGAACCCCGAATCGTTATGGAAATTCGCCTGACCAAACTCGCCAAACGGGCCGGATGCGCCGCCAAGCAGCCGCCGGGCTACCTGCTGCCGCTCCTGAAGAACCTGCCGCCCGTCACCGACCCGAATGTCCTCGTCGGCAGCAACACGTCCGACGACGCGGCGGTCTACAAGTTGAGCGACGACCTCGCGCTCGTCCACACGACCGATTTCTTCACCCCGATCGTGGACGATCCCTACGATTTCGGGGCCATCGCCGCGACCAATGCCCTGAGCGACGTCTATGCGATGGGCGGCACGCCGCTTTCCGCGCTCAACATTGTCGGTTTCCCCGACACCCTGCTCGAACCGGAAGTCCTGGGGCGCATTCTTCAGGGCGGGGCGGAAAAATGTAAGGAAGCCGGCATCGACATCGTCGGCGGGCACACCATCAAGGCCGAGGAGCCGATTTACGGACTCGCCGTGACCGGGAAAGTCCATCCCGACCGGATTTTCAGCAACGCCGGCGGACGCCCCGGCGACCTGCTCGTCCTCACCAAACCCATCGGCCTCGGCATCATCACGACCGCGTCCAAAAACGACGCCGACCCGTTGAACGCCATTGTCGAAGCCATCGTCCTCATGACCACGCTCAATCGGGCCGCCTCGGAAGCCGCGCAGGTCGTCGGCGTCACGGCGGCCACCGACATCACCGGTTTCGGCCTGCTTGGCCATCTCCGCAACGTCGCGGCGGCCAGCCAGTGCGCCGCCCACATCGAGTTCTCGAAGGTCCCGGTGATCGACGCGGCCCGCGAATACGTCGCAACCGGCATCGCGCCCGGCGGGACCCACGCCAACTGGCGCTTTCTGAACGACTGGGCGACCTACGCCGAGGACGTCACAAAGGAACAGCAGCTTCTCCTTTGCGACGCCCAGACCTCCGGCGGCCTGCTCTTCGCCGTCGCGCCCGAAAAGGCCGATCAACTGGTCGAGGAACTCAAACGAAAGGGCACGCCCTGCGCCGCCGTCATCGGACGGCTGACCGACGGCACGTCCGGACACCTCGCGATTACCCGATAACGTTTTTTCACCACTCCCGACGATAAAGGCACCTGATGGCAAGCTCGCTCCGCATCCACCTCGACGACCCGAACCTCGGCATCGACACCGAGGCCGAAGTCCCATTCCTGATCAAGTCCGAACGCGCCCTCACGCGCATCGCCCGCTCACTGCGCGTCAAACCGCTGTCGGATTTCTACAGCGAAGACCCGGCCAAACTCGCCGCGATGTTCGCCGAGCAGGGCGAAGCGCCCCCGGCCAAGGGATTTCCGGACGAGGAATGGTTCGAGGCGAGCGAAGGGCTGCACACGGTTCGCGTCCTGCTCCGGTTTCTCAATGAAAACCGCGAAGCCGTGCCCGACGTGGACGAAGTCAAACGCGACCTGCGCCGCTTCGAGAAGATTCTCGGGGAGGCAGCGAAACTCGGCGCCCAGTGGCATCTCGGCGAAAACAGTTGAGTTACCGGACGGGAACCAGCCGGAACGCCGCCGACCGGCAAAATTCCGCTTGTCGTCTCCCGTCCGAATCCAGAAAATCGCAGATACCCGTTCTGCCAACTGCCCTGCCCTCAAGGACAGGGCTATTCGAAAAAAGCCTCGTGAACGAGGCTCAAACCAGATTTTTCAATTCCCGAGACCCGTTCACGGGGCTTGAAGTGAACCAGCCCTGTCCTTGAGGGCAGGGCGACCGACGGCAGAACAACTACCATCGAATCCCCTCCATCGAAAAAATCACCCTATGTCATCCAACGCTCCCGCCAAGAATGTTCTCGGCACCCTTCTTGAAACATGCAGCAACGCCCCGCTGACGGGCTTTTATCGCGACGGATGCTGCAAGACCGGACAGGACGACCACGGGTCGCACGTCGTCTGCGCGATGGTCACCAAGGAATTTCTGGCCTACACCAAATCCCGCGGCAACGACCTCTCGACCCCGAATCCGTGGTTTCCCGGCCTGAAACCGGGCGACCGCTGGTGCCTTTGCGCCGTGCGCTGGAAGGAAGCCCTCGAAGCCGGGTTCGCACCGCAGGTCGTGCTCGAAGCCACGCATGAGAAGGCGCTCAAATACGTGTCGCTCGAACAGCTCAAACGACACGCCGTCAACGCGCACCTCTCGTAGAATTTTCGATTGAAGTTCAGAGTCCCCCGCTTCAGCGGGGAGGGAATACATTTTCCCCGCTGAAGCGGGGGACTCTGAACCCCTTCAACCCGAGGTACACACCGATGCCGCCATCCACCGCCCCCTCCAGAGCCGCCGCCCCGAACCGTTTCGGACAGGTTTTCGCGCCGCCCGAATACGATGCCGCAACCTATCGCCGCCGCCGCCAGAGCGTGCTCGACGCCATCGGCGTCAACACCCTCGTCATCTACAGCCCGCCCGAACCGCACCGGACGCACGACCTGAACTATCGCTTCCGGACGGATTCCGACGTGTACTACCTGACGGGCTTCGACGAACCGGAAACCGTGGTCGTGCTGACCAACGACCACGCCGAGCACAAGTTCGTGATGTTCGTCCGTCCCCGCGACCCGGAACGCGAAACGTGGGACGGCCTGCGCGCGGGCATCGAGGGTGCGAAGGCCAAATACGGCGCGGACGAAGCCTTCCCGATTTCCGAGTTCAACGCGAAAATCGGCGACTACTTCAATCGCGGCACGACGCTTTTCTTCAAATTCGGGCGCGACGAGCATTTCAACCAGCAGTTTCTCTCGACCTTCCGCGCCACCCGGATGAAGAAGATGCGCGGCGGCACCGCGCCCGACACGATTCGCGACCCGCTTTTCATTCTGGGCGACCTCCGGCTCATGAAGGACGCCGACGAGATCGAACGCATGCACCGCGCCGCCGACATCGGGGCCGAAGCGCACGTGCGGGCGATGCAGTTCGCCGCGCCGGGCAAGTATGAATTCGAAGTCGAAGCCGAACTGGAATACGTCTTCCGGCGGCGCGGGGCCTACGGCAGCGCCTACACGTCCATCGTCGGTTCGGGTGCAAACGGCACGATCCTGCACTACAACACCAACGACCGCCTGATGGCCGACGGCGACCTGCTGCTCATCGACGCGGGCGCGGAATACGGCTACTACGCCAGCGACATCACCCGCACCTTCCCGGTCAACGGGAAGTTTTCGCCTGCCCAGAAAGCCGTTTACGACGTGGTACTCGCCGCGCAGAAAGCGGCCATCGAGGTCGTCCAGCCCGGACGCCTGTTCGGCGAATACCATCAGGCGGCGCTCGACACGCTCATCGAGGGCCTCCGCGACCTGAAACTGCTCGACGGCTCGCTGGAAGAGATCAAAACCAATAAAACCTACGAGAAGTTCTACATGCACCGCGCCGGCCACTGGCTCGGCAGCGACGTGCATGACAACTGCGGCTACTTCACGAGCGAATTCGACGAACTCGGCAAGGCGCGCTACCGGAAACTCGAACCGGGCTGCGTGCTGACCGTCGAGCCGGGGTTGTACTTCGCGCCGCACCTCGAAGGCGTCCCGGCGGAATTCCTCGGCATCGGCATCCGCATCGAGGACGACATCCTCGTCACCGCCGACGGCAACGAAAACCTCACCGCCGCCGCGCCGAAGGAAACCGCGGATATAGAAGCACTTATGAAGAAATAGTCTGGGGAGTCTGGGGAGTCTGGGGAGTCTGGGGAGTCTGGGGAGTCTGGGGAGTCGAGCGGACTTTTTGGGCAACCACAAGTCAAGAGCTTTCTTCCCGACTCTCAAGACTCACGAGACACC
>JAAFHI010000963.1 GCA_013298335.1 Actinomycetota bacterium | reverse complement strand
GGCGGCGACCCCGACAACAACGGCCAGAACATCAATACCCTGCTCGGGAAATTTCTGCGGATTGATGTTGATCGGACTTCCCCTGGCCTGGCCTACGGCATTCCACCCGATAACCCCTTCGCGGGCGCGACCCCCGGGGCCGACGAGATTTTCGCCATCGGCCTTCGGAATCCCTACCGCTTTTCCTTCGATAAACGCGGCACGGCGTTATACGCGGGCGACGTGGGTCAGGGCGCCCGCGAGGAAGTGGACATCATCACCCGCGGGGGAAATTACGGTTGGCGCATTACCGAGGGAAATCTCTGTTTCAATCCGTCCACCAACTGTGACCGCACCGGCCTGACCGCGCCGATTCATGATTACGGACGCGACATCGGCTGTTCCGTCATCGGAGGGTATGTCTATCGGGGCACGCGGATTCCCGGTCTGGTCGGGGTCTACCTTTTCGCTGATTTTTGCAGCGGTCGGATTTTCGCCTACAACAACGGGACCGTGACCGAACCCCTCAACGTCAACACGCTTTTTTCGCTTTCCGGTTTTGGGGAAGACGAGGCGGGCGAACTCTACGTCATCTTGTTGAACGGGAACATTTTCCGTATCGGCGCGGCGTGCGCCCACACCGCGTCGCCAACGTCGTCGAACATTGCCGCCGGGGGCGGTTCGGGCAGCGTGGGCGTCACTTCCTCCGCCGGGTGTGGATGGCAGGCGGTCAGCAATGTGCCGTGGATTACGGTTCAAGCGGGAAGTTCCGGGACGGGCAATGGCACGGTGCAATATCAGGTCGCGACCAATCCCGGCCCCGCGCGCAAAGGAACCCTCTCGGTCGGCGGCAATCTGGTTGTCATCAATCAGGCCGCCCGGAACGGGGCCACGCCGGGGCAGTTCCGTCCCTCGAACGGTTTCGTTTATTTACGCAACGCCAGCGATACCGGAATCGCCAACACCGAGTTTTTCTACGGCACGACGAGCGACGTTCCGCTCGCCGGCGACTGGAACGGCGATGGAGTCGATTCCATCGGCATTTATCGGAATGGCTCTTTTTTCCTGAGAAATTCGAATTCTTCTGGATTCGCCGATCTGCAATTTCCGTTCGGTTCGGCGGGAGACATCCCTCTCGTTGGTGATTGGGATGGCGATGGGGTCGATACCATCGGCATCGTCCGCGGCACGCAGGTGTTTCTGCGGAATTCGAATACCGCCGGGAACGCCGACATCCAGTTTTTCTATGGAACGGCGGGAGATACCTTCATCACCGGCGACTGGGACGGCGACGGGAAAGACACCATCGGCGCGTTTCGTCCGTCGAACGGTTTCGTCTATTTACGGAATTCCAACTCCGATGGCTTCGCGAACCTGGAGTTCTTTTACGGCACGGCGGGTGATCGCCCGGTGGCCGGTGACTGGAACGGCGACGGGATCGACACCATCGGCGTCGTTCGCGGCAATCAATGGTTCTTGAGGAATTCCAACACGTCGGGATTCGCCGAAATCCAGTTCTTTTACGGCACTGACACCGATACGCCCATCGTCGGCGACTGGAACGGACTTCCTTGAAGGATGAAGGATGAGGGATGAAGGATGAGCAAGAGGGAAGGGAAACCTTCCCTCTTTTTTTCCCACGGGCGTTTTGTATTCAATTTTTTGGGATCGGGATTCGCCTGAACCGCTAACCGATGGCGCGGAGTTCCGTCGGATTGTCGTTCTCGTTTTTGACGAGCGTCGGTTTTGTCGATGGCACGATCGTTTCGACCTTTCCGTTGATGTTTGCCCCGGCGTCCACCGTCAGGACGGGGGCGCGGACGTTCCCCGTGACGCGGCCCGTTTCATGAATGTCGATGCGGGTCTGGGCATGGACGTCGCCGATGATTTCTCCGCCGATGGACGCTATCCCGACGTACACGTCGCCCTCGATGCGTCCGTCCTTGTTCACGATGAGATGGCCGGTTTCCGAGGAAATCGTTCCGACGATTCTCCCTTCCACCGTTACCACGTCCTTGAAAGTAATCGTCCCGCGGACTTCCATGTCTTTCAGGATCAATCCGCTATGTTCCGTTCCGCCACGCTTTCCGAACATCGTGTTCTCCTGTAAAGTATTCAATTATTTAGCTTTAGAAGGGGTCAGGCAACAGGAATCAGGGATCAGGGAAAACAAAAAACGGCAACTCAGACTTTTTGCTTGACGGCTTCACCTGAAAAGCGAGCCTGATCCCTGATCCCTGATCCCTGATCCCTGATCCCTGATCCCCTACTCCCGACTCGTCAACTGCCCGTAAATCCGGTCGAGGTCTTCCGCGC
>JAAFHI010000829.1 GCA_013298335.1 Actinomycetota bacterium | reverse complement strand
GGGGATCAGAAAAACCAATTGACCCAGGTTGAATAAACGAAAACGCTCTACTCATCCTTCATCCTTCATCCTTCATCCTTCATCCTTCATCCTTCCGCCATGCCCCATCCCCCATGCTCCATCCCCCTCCTTCACCTCAGTTCCGGCAAGGGGTTCGGCGGCGGCGAGCGTCACGTACTGGAACTTGCGCGGGCGCTGGCGGCGCGCGGGCACGTCGTGCATGTCGGGGCGCGGCGTGACGGCGCGTTGTGGGAACGGTTGAAGGAATTTTCTGAAATAAGGCTGCATCCGGTTGCGCCGCGCAACGCGGTGGATCTGTTCGCGGCGCGGAAGCTGATTCGCGTAATTCGCGAGGAAAAGATTGAGGTGGTTCACGCGCATTACGCGCGGGACTACCCGGTGGTTGCCGGGGCGGTGCGGCGGCTGCGGATGGGCGGCGGCGGACCGGCGTTTTTTCTGACGCGCCATCACTACCTGCCGATGTCGCGTCATCTTCTGTATCGAAAGTGGCTGTCGGTCGCGGACGGGATGATCGCCGTCTCGGAAACGGTGAAGCGGACGATGTGCGACTCGCTCGGGTGTCCGGCGGAGCAGGTGACGGTGATTCCGAACTGGGTGGACGCGGCGCGGTTCGGGATTCCTCTTTTAAGGGAAGAGGCGCGTGCGCGGTTCGGGCTGCCGCGCGGGGCATTCATCGTCGGGATGGTGAATCAGATTTCGCCCGCGAAAGGGCAGCGCGAAACCGTCGAGGCATTTTTGAACTTTCGCGAGGCGTTTCCAGAGGCCGTGCTGGCACTGGCGGGAAGCGAGGCGGGCGGCACGACTTTTACCGATGAATTGAAGCGGATGGTTGCCGTGCGCGACGCGGAAGACGCCGTGCGGTGGCTCGGGTTCACGGATGACGTGCCCGCGTTTCTGCGCGCGTGCGACGCGGCGGCGATT
Organism: Actinomycetota bacterium; assembly: GCA_013298335.1. Lineage (GTDB taxonomy): Bacteria > Acidobacteriota > Blastocatellia > Chloracidobacteriales > Chloracidobacteriaceae > JAAFHI01. The sequence goes on along the minus strand of JAAFHI010000829.1, from coordinate 1,726 downwards.
GCATCGTACGACGAGGCGTTTTCCATCGGCGTGCTGGAAGCGTGGGCGGCGGGCGTTCCGCTGGCGGCGTCGAACGTCGGCGGCATCGGTGAACTTGTAACCGACGGCGAGACGGGAATTTTTTTTCCGCCGAAAGATGTTTCGGGCATTCGTGACGCGCTTGTAAGGCTGGCGGGCGACGCCGGCTTTCGTGAACGCCTGATCCGGTCCGGAAAAGAGGCCGTGGCGAACTACTCCGTTGCGCGGGCGGGGATGCTGACGGAGAACCTGTACGTGGCGGCGCTTGAGAAAAGAAAAAAGCGGAATCCGTGAAGTTCGGATTCCGCTTTTCGGCTCTGAGGGGCCGGTTTTACTGTCCTTTGGGTTTCGCGACCGGGGCCGGGCCGCTGGCTGGCGCCGCCGGGGCTGCGGTAATGCCGGGTTTGACGCCTGCGGGCAATCCGAAGCCGCCGTTGTTGTATCCACCGAATGACCGTTCGCTCGGATCGAAGCCCGGATTCTGCCGGACAATCTCGCTCGGCGACGGGAAGTTTCGTCCAGGAAGCGCCGGCAGGCTGTCGCCTCCGGGAGACTTCGGCATGGCCCGGGGGGGTGACCCGGCCTGGCCTCCGCCGTTTCCGGCAACGCCGCCGCCATTTCCGGTCGTTCCATTGGGATAGATTGGGTAGCTGCCCGGCGTATAGAGATTCCACGGCAGGCCGTAACTGGCGTTGTAGCCGTAGCCGTAGGGCGAGCTCCAATAGGAATAGAAGGGGAAGAACGTCACGCAGTTCATCCGCGCGTCGAACATCCACAGGCCGAAGAAGGGCCGGTAGCCGAATCCGTAGGCACCGTTCGCCTGATAGCCGGCGATTCCGTTGTTGACCGCGCCGTTGGTCAGGCGGGCATTGGCATTGGCGAGGTCTTTCGCCCGCGCCTTGCTCCATTCATCGAATCCGTCCTGGGCCTTCTTGTCGAGATCGGCGGCGGTGGCCGTGTTTCCGTTCAGAACCACTTTCCGGCGACCCTTCACCGTGATGGCCTGGGCGGTCCCGGCTTTGACTTCACCTTTCCAGACCGCGACTTCGGTTGCGCCGTCGGCGGCAATCGAAACCCGGTAGAGTCCCGTTTTGAGAATCTGGAAGTCGCCTTTCGGCGTGGTCACGGTGAGGACGAGCTTGGTGTCGCCGACGCCGGTCACTTCGAAGAGGGCGTTGCCGCGCACGACGTTGACGCGCAGGGCATCGAGACTCGGATTGGTCAGCGTGATTTCCGAATTACCGTCCAGTCGAAGGTATGAGCCCGGATTAAGCAGGATTTCGGTGTGTCCGTCGGCGGCGGTCCGGACGGAATCACCAGCTTTCAGCCGTGTGCCGGTGTTCGTCTTGCGCCACTCCGGCGCTTTCGCGCGGAGGATTTCAACGCCTCCGCTGACCAGATTGATCCCGCCGGCCTTGGCGGAAATCAGATAAATGCCCTGAAGGTCAGCCGCCTGATCCCTGGACTCGGCTTTGGTATTGGCCCTGGACGCCGTCCCGGTTTGCTGGGCGTGGGTCGACAGGGTCCCTCCGGTGAGCGCGAGGAGGGTGGTGAAAGCTGCGAAATGGAGCGAGCGTTTTGACATAGGGACACTCTACCTTTCTTGCTGGTGGTGTTCGGGCGGTTATTCCTTATAGGAGTAAACGAGGGTGATGATCTGTCTTCCGTTTAGGTCGGACGCGGATACGGTCAGCATTTGCGAAACGTA
>JAAFHI010000317.1 GCA_013298335.1 Actinomycetota bacterium | reverse complement strand
TTCATTCCAACACATTCCCCATATCCTCGCCAAAGCGCTCCGGATATGGGCTAGATTCCACTGAATGCATTCTTTGTAGGTGAAGGTTTCTTTTGTTCCCGACTCCCCAGACCCTCAAGACTCCCCCGACCCTCAAGACTCCCCAGACTCCCCAGACTCCCCAGACCCTCAAGACTCCCAAGACTCTTTAAACCGGGTTTCCTTCCACCACCGACATCATCGGCGTCATCTGGATCGTCCGGGTGAGGCTGAAGCCGGCTTTTTCGTAGAGCGCGGCGTATTCGGCTTCGGTCCGTTCGCGACCGCCGACCATGATCAGCATTTCCAGATCGAGAAATTTGCCGAAGTGTTCGACGTTGCCCATCGGGATGACGTTTTCGACGAGCAGGATTTTGCCGTGCGCGGGAATCGCCTTGCGGATGTTGCCCAGAATTTTGAGGGCTTCCGGTTCGGCCCAGTCGTGGATGATGAACGACAGGATGTAGGCGTCCGCGCCAGCGGGCACCGCGTCGAAGAAACTGCCCGGCTCGTAGGAGCAGCGATCCTCCACGCCGTACGTGGCGACGTTGGCGGGCGCGCCTTCGAGCACCGGACCGAGGTCGAAAATGGTCCCGGTCATGTGCGGGTTCTGCTTGAGAATGTTGGCGATCAGCGTGCCGTGGCCGCCGCCGACGTCCACGATGGTCCTGATATTCGAGAAATCGTAGTTCGCGGCGAGGACCGGGGCGTTCTGCGCGCCGAACGAGGTCATCGCGCGGTTGAAGTGGTCGCCTTCGGTCGGATGTTCGAGCAGGTAATCGAAAAATGGCTTGCCGAAATTCCGGTTGAACGACGTTTCGCCCGTCCGGACGCTCTCGGCGAGGTCAACGGTCGCCATGACGTGCGATTTTTCGCCCATGAACATCGCCATGCCCCAGAGCGAGCCGGGGACGTCCTTGCGGAGCACATTTCCCATCGGGGTCAGTTCGAAAACGTGGTCGCCGGTTTCGGCCAGGACGCCGATGCTCGCCACCGCGCGCAGCAGGCGATAGAGCGAGGGCGCGTCCGTACCGGTGGTTTCGGCGAGTTGGGCGATGGATCTGGGACCGTCGGCGAGGTGATCGGGAATCTGGAATTCGCAGAGGCAGTGGATGGCGTTGGAGACCCAGTAGGACGTAATGATCTGCGTCAGAACGACTTGCGGCGGAATGGCCGGCGCGGACGGTTGATGGTGTTCGGGGTTCAAGGCGGATTGTGCTGCGGTCATAAAATGTCTTTTCTCCAAAAAGGTATTTGTAAATCACTGTTTCCGTTGCGGAAACGGCGCTGGAGTATACGGCAAAAAGGGAATTCCCGGTTTCCGGTTTTTTTTCTTGGACCGCGCGCACCATGTGCGCATGGATTGAAATTGGACCACGCGCATCCTGCGCGCAGGACAAAAGCCGAACCCTTCCATTTATTACTGCTGGTTTACAACTTCCGGCAGGTGTTAGGATGGATTTTCTAAAACATTGAAATTGTTGGATATTCGGGTTTTCCGGGAGGTTTTTCCGGGAAGCTGCCCGCCGGTTTTCGGCTTCGGTTGCGACTGACCGGGGAAACGAACCGGCACGTGTGACACGCGGTTTCACCAGGGAGATTTCAGTATGGGCATTGCAAAGAAGCTCGGCGCGGAATTCATCGGTACGTTCTGGCTGGTCCTCGGCGGGTGCGGCAGCGCGGTGTTGGCGGCGGCGTTTCCCAGCGTCGGCATCGGCCTGCTCGGCGTTTCGCTGGCGTTCGGTCTGACGGTGCTCACGATGGCCTTTGCCATCGGACACATTTCCGGCTGTCACCTCAACCCGGCGGTTTCTTTCGGGTTATGGGCCGGGGGCCGGTTCAAGGCGGGCGAACTCGTGCCCTACATCGTGGCGCAGGTGCTGGGCGGACTCGCGGGCGGCGGCATTCTGTTCGTCATCGCCAGCGGAAAAACCGGGTTCTCGACCACCGGCGGCTTCGCTTCCAACGGTTTCGCGGAACATTCTCCGGGCGGATACACGCTGCTGGCCGCGCTCGTCACGGAAATCGTGATGACCTTCATGTTTCTCATCATCATTCTGGGCGCGACCGACAAACGCGCGCCGCAGGGATTCGCGCCGGTCGCCATCGGCCTCGGACTGACGCTGATCCACCTCATCAGCATTCCGGTGACGAATACGTCGGTGAATCCGGCGCGGAGTACGGGTGTCGCGGTGTTCGTCGGCGGATGGGCGCTTTCGCAACTCTGGCTGTTCTGGGTGGCCCCGATTGTCGGCGCGGTGCTGGCGGGCGGCGTGTATCGCTGGCTCGGCAGCGAGGAAGAGTGAAGAGAAGGCGCGAATGCGCCGGCAGATAATAGCCCCGCCCGTCAGGGCGGGGTGGTATTGCGGGAAAAATCCGTGAGCCGCGTCAGCGGCGGCACATTCGTTTTTAGTGCCGCGCCGTCGGCGCTCCCGGTTGATTCCCGAATGGACCACGCCCTGACGGGCGCGGCTATTTTCTGCCGGTGCATTCGCACCTTTCCGGAATCGAACCAGCCAGACATTACTCGTTACAAAAAAACGGGATTGAAATTCCGCCTTCGATAGCCGATAGTCGGCGTTCGGTATTTTCTTCAGCGAGTTGCCTATGTTTGCCGCTTCATTCTGAGTCGTCGCGCGTGGCCTTTCGGCAGGCCGCATTTTTCATCTCCGCGACGCTCACCCTTTTCCTTCAAAGACCGCCGGTACTCTCAATTGAGGCCGGTGACGATTTGCGCGCGCTTTTCGAGTTTTCGGAAAGCTTCGCCGTCCGTCGGCTGTAAACCACGGGCGGAAAAGGACTTTTTCAGCAATGAAGCAGCAGTTTCAAAACGAGCCGACCGGCTCGACGCAACCCACGCCGTTCGACGACGGCACTCTTTACGATCTTCTTTTCAATGATTTCGACTACGGACTGGCGTTTTACCTCGGGCTGGCGGGCGAGGCGAACGGGCCGATTCTCGATCTGTGCTGCGGGACGGGGCGGTTTCTCGTCCCGGCGATGCAGGCCGGGTCCGACGTGGACGGGGTCGATCTCTTTCCCGGCATGCTCGAACGGCTGAAAACGAAGGCGACCGCCGCCGGGTTTTCGCCGAAGCTGTATCACGCCGACATGAAATCGTTCGCGACCGACCGGCAATATTCGCTGGTCGTGATCGCGTTCAATGCGTTCGTCCACAACCTGACCGTCGAGGATCAACTGGCGACGCTGCGGACCATCCGGGAGCACCTGCTGCCGGGCGGGATGCTGGCGTTCGACACGTTTTTCCCCGGACGCCACATTCTCGGCGAGCCGGACGACATCCGGGTACTCGAACTCGAAACGCCGAGTCCGGCGACCGGTCTGCCGCTGCGGATTTACGACACGCGGAACTTCGACCGGGTCGAGCAGATTCAGCATTCCAGAATGGAGATTGAGTTTCTCGATTCAAACGGGGAAGTCGCCGAGGTACGCGAGTCGTTCACGACCGTCCGCTATATCTACAAGCAGGAAATGGAGTTACTGCTCCGGCTGGCGGGATATTCGCGGTGGGAGTTGTACGGCGATTTCGCCCGCAAGCCGCTCGATGACGAGAAGGACGCCATGATCGTCTGCGCCTGGAAGTAACGTAAAACCACGGCCCGAACAGCAGCCTGACCGTAAGGGCGGGCTGTCTTTGCGATAGACCAACAAAGCAAGGACAGCCCCCCCCTTACGGTCAGGCTGCGGTGTTTGTAATCAAATCGTTCAGGAAGGCGTCGTAGGCGTCCTTGAGCGGCAGGTCGAGATCGCGTTTGAGGCGGCGGCGTTCGGCCTGGACGGCTTCTCCGGTGAGCGGATTTTTCGCGGACTTGAGAAAGGGTTCCCAATAGACGCCCATCCCGCGTTTCTGCCAGGCGGGCAGGTCGTTGAAATTGATGCCGTTCTGGAACAGAAGCTCGTTTTTCCGCGCCACCGGCAGGCGGAGCAACTGCTTTGCGGCGGCTTCCGCCCCGGTGCCCTGTTTGCGGAGCATCCAGTAGCAATGGGCGTTGAGCGCGTTGCGGTGGGCGTCTTCGTTACGCCAGCGGAAGTAGTCGCGGACCAGTTCGGCGGTCGGAAGTTGCGAAATCCGGCAGTCGAAGCAGGCGATGTGATTGAACGTGAGCGAAAATTTCGCGCTCGCTTCGCCGGAAAGTACCGATTCGAGTTTGCGGAGTTTGCGCTGGAACGCCGATTCGTCGCGGTGCAGGAGCAGGGAGATCTCGTCGCTCTGGGTGTAGCCGAACACGGCGCGGAAGCCGCAGGTCATGAGGTGTTCGACGGTGTCGAGCATCGCGTCGCGGAAGCGCGGGTCGAAAGGCGCGTCCAGTTCGAGGGTTTCCTTGGTCAGTTTTGTGAAATTGCGTCCGTCGAGCCGGGCGACCATGAAAATTCCCGGCAGGACGCAGTGATCGTGGGCCGTTTCAAAGACCCGCATCTTCGCGTCGAGATCGTCAAACTTCATCGTTCCAGTCCTTTACGTCGAATCCGCCGGTGGCGGAAATCGAAACGTAGAACAGTTCGTCGAACCCTTCCAGCCGGTTGGGAAATTCGAGCTTCTTCGCCGTGCCGAGAATCGCCACGTCCGGAACGCGCGCCGCGCCGGTCCGCCGGGCGTTTCGAGCCAGTGCTTCGGAGGCTTTCGACTGGAAGTAGTACCCGGTGATGCGAAATCCGGCGGCCCGTGCCGACGCAATGTAGCGGGCACGGTCGGCGCGCGTCGGGTTGGTGTTGTCGATGACGAACGGCTGTTTCGCGGCGAGGCAGGCTTCGAAGAGCATTTTTTCCCGATGCCGGGTTTTCAGCATGTCGAGGTTGATGCGGACGTGGCTGTCGAAAAACCGCTTGGCGAAGAAGCGCGATTTTCCGACGGCCTGAATTCCGATGAAAACTACGGCGTCCATGAGTGTTCGACGGGCGGTTCGGTTTCAATAACCGCAGCCTGACCGTAAGGGAGGGCTGTCCGTTGCCAAGTACCAATCTGGAACGGACAGCCATTCCTCACGGGTGGGCTGCTGAAGGGCGGGCTACGGTGTCCAGGAGTGTTCGACGGTCGGTTCGATATGCAGGTCGGGCTGGGGGACGGTTGGAAGCAGGACGGTGAAGCTGCTCCCGACGCCGACCTGGCTGCGGACCGACACGCTTCCGCCGTGAGCGGCGACCACCCGCCGGACGATGGCGAGGCCGAGGCCGACGCCGACTTTCTCCTGGCCGACGGAGGA
>JAAFHI010000294.1 GCA_013298335.1 Actinomycetota bacterium | reverse complement strand
CGATGGCCGTCATCTGAATCGTTCCGAAGATGCGGACGCGAAGATTCGAAATCATCTCGGCGGTGACGATCCCGAAATTGTCGGTATCGGCGAACGCCAGGTGGCGACGATTCCGCATGATGACCCGCATCTGGTCGGCCAGGGCATCCACTTCCTTCTCGTTGCGCGCCTGCGCGTAGATCGAGATCGAACGCCGCGTGCCGTAGACTTTCCGGTACGTCGAAAGCGGAATGTCCACGAACGTGTCGCGCGAAGCGCCGAACGCCGAGCCGAGTTCCTTCGAGACGCCGACGACGGTGAAGGGCCGTCCGTCGATCTTGATCTCCTTCCCGAGCGGCGACTCGCGGGGGAAGAGGCGATTGAAGATGTCCGACCCGATGAAGCACACGGCGCGACTCCGGTCATCGTCGTCGGGCGTGAAATACGATCCCAGTTGCGGCTCGATGCGCTGAATGTCGGCCATCGAGGCGGTTCGTCCGGCGATGGCGACTTCGTAGAGGATTTCATTCCCCCGCGTCACTTCCACGCCGCCGCCCGTCTGGGCCCCGACCCGGACCGCGCGGCTCGCGCCTTCGCGGATCGCTTCGAGGTCTTCCATCTTGATGTCGCGATTGCGCTTCTGGGCCTGCTGGAACGTATCGAGGCTCTTGAAGTCGTCGATGCTGAACTTGCGGATGACCACCGAACTGGTCCCGATGTCGGAAATTTTATCGTCAACGTAGGAGTTGAAGCCTTCGATGAGCGATACCACCGTAATCACGGTGGCGACTCCGAAGATAACGCCGAGGAGCGTCAGAAAGGAACGGAGTTTGTGCGCCCAGACGGCTTCGAGCGCAAGTTTCACGGTTTCAAGGTAAATCACGGCGACCGGCTTTCCGCCCGCTGACGGGCGTTTTTTTTATTGTTTCACTTCGTCGCATTCAAACCTTACGTCTTTAGCCGCATATTTGCTCCCCGTTTTTCCACCCCAAAATCAAACCATGCGGGATTGGTACAAACGCGGCTGCGCCGCCTGATGTGCGGAATGGCTCTGCCTTTCCGTGACCGTTTCAGCAAAAAGATTGAGGGCTTCAGCCCGATACATCCGCTCGGGGCGCAACCCCTCGCGGGAGTTACGGAGCGTGCGTAGCGGAAAGGCAGAGCCATTCCGCACATCGAGCGGCAAGCCGCAAAACATTCCTCATCCTTTGAAAAATCTCAATCTTGTGTGGATTGATTTAGACCCACACAGATTGCGGGCAGGTTTTTCCCGTGTATACTCGCCCCATCAATCAATCAGCCGTCCCGTTTTTCCTTATGCAGAACGCCATCCTCGTTGCGGATGATGAACCGCTCATTCGTGGTCTCGTCGAAGAAATTCTCACCGACGCGGGCTATCCGGTCCTGCTTGCCGAAGACGGTCAGCAGGCGCTCGACGTGTATTGCGCGAATATGAGCAGCATTGCGCTGGTTCTGCTCGATCTGACCATGCCGAATCTTTCGGGCGCGGCCTGCCTTCGCCAGTTGAAGGCGCTGAATCCCGCGGCGAAAGTCGTTCTGTCGAGCGGGTACAACGAGGAACAGGAAATCCAGGGACTCCTCGCCGAAGGCGCCGCCGCTTTCATTCAGAAGCCCTACTATCCGGAGGACTTCATCGAGGTCATCCGGCATGCCCTCGCCTGACGCGGCGCTCCGCGCCCATCTCGAACACTCCCTTCTCAACGGCGAATTTCACGGCGCGGCCTGGCTCGTGGCCGAAGGCGACACCGTTCTGTCCACCGGCGCCATCGGCAAAGCCGTGCCCCCGCCCGACCCGGTTTCCGCGACAACCGATACCGTCTTCGATCTGGCTTCCCTCACCAAGCCCCTCGCGACGGGCCTGCTTCTCGCAAAACTGCTTGAACAGGGCACGGTCACCCTCGACGCTCCAATCTCGGTTCATCTTCCACTTTTCAAAAGCCGTCCCGATGAATCCGTTTCGCTCAAACGGGTCGTCTCGCATTCGGCGGGCTTTCCGGCGTGGAAGCCGTTCTACGCGCTGGCCGATTCACCCGAACAGGTCATTGAAATCATCGCCCGCACCGTACCCGCCTACGTCGCCGGAACCCGCGTGATCTACAGCGACCTCGGCTACATCCTGCTCGGTTACCTGCTGGAGACCCTCACCGCTACGCGGCTCGACATTCTTTTCCTGGAAAGAATCGCCGCGCCCCTCGCCCTGAAGTTCACCGGCTACCGCCCCTCGCCCGACCTGCGCCCGCGCATCGCCGCGACCGAACTCGGCAACGTCCACGAACGGACGATGGTCCAAAACACCGAATTTCCGCCCGACGAACGCGACCGCGTCTCCGCCTACGACGGCTGGCGCACCGCGCTCGTCCGTGGCGAGGTCCACGACGGGAACGCCCATTATTTACACGGGATTTCAGGCCATGCCGGACTCTTCGCCCCGATTCATGAAGTGCTTGTCCTCGCACGCCAGTTCCTTCCCGGCAGCCGGCTCCTGAAACCCGAAACGCTCGATCTGTTCACGACCTCGCTCACACCAAGGCTCGAAGAAGAACGTTCCGTCGGCTGGATGCTGGCTTCGACACACAATTCGACCGCCGGAGAAAAACTTTCAAAACGCGCCTTCGGCCATCTCGGCTTCACCGGCACGAGTCTCTGGATTGACCCGGAAACCAACCGCGTCTACATTCTGCTTACCAACCGCACCTACCCGATTCGACCAGGGCTGAACGCCGTCCGGCGAACGTTCAACACACTCGCAGCATCCCTGCCCACTGAACGTTAAAAATTACGCCGCTTTTCTGTCGAGTCACCGCCATGATTTCGCTTCGTCCGTGCATGCGACGAATCAGGGTATTCGTATCCGTTCCGCTGCTCTGTCTTCTGCTGCTCCCGCTTGCGCCCGTTCACGCGCAACAGCGGGCCACGCGCCCGCGCGTCGTTCCGACACCAACCGACACACCCGCACGGAAGCCTTCTTCTTCAAAAGAAAAAACGATTCAGCCGACTGCTTCGACCAAGTCACGGTCTGCCGAACCCAGCACCCAGCACCCAACACCCAGCACCCGCCCCGCGGAGCCGTCCATCCGCATCGGCATCGCCACCAACGCCGATTTCGCGAACATCACCTGCGACGGCCCAATGGCGCGGCTTGACCTTGAAACAAAGGAAACCGAGGAAATCGCGAGCGGAAAAGTCACGGTGCAGTTGAACGCGGGCGAGTCGCGCAAGCGACGGGGCGGGAACTATCGCGTACAGGTCGCGAGTCTCAAAACCAACCGCGACGCCGAGGAACTCGCACAGAAACTACGCAAGCGGTTTGATGAACCGGTCAAAACCCATTTCGACCGCGACAGCGAAAGCTACATCGTGTCGGTCGGCGAATATGCGTCATCGTCCGACGCGCAGACGATGATGGTTCGCGTTTCCAACGCCGGGTATCGTCAGCCGTCGGTCGCCCGCGAGGGCGTCTCGATTCCTTCAACGAAATCCGATGGCCGCTGGCGATTGAACGCGACCGCCGCGAACGGCGACGACATCGCCTCGGGCGTTGACCGGGTGGCCTTCATCGCGCTCGAACCCGACCATTCCCCGCTCAAGTACCTCAATTCGACCTATCGCGGACGCCTCGAAGTCTTCCTCAACAAACGGGGGCGGATGACCGTCGTGAACGTCCTGCCGATGGAAGACTACGTCCGTGGGGTCGTCCCCAACGAACTGTCACCCAACGCCTTTCCGCAACTCGAAGCCCTCAAGGCCCAGGCCGTCGCCGCGCGTACCTACGCGGTGAAAAATAAAGGCAACTACGGCGCGGAGGGCTTCGATCTGCTGCCGACCGCGATGTCGCAGGTCTACGGCGGACGCAGTTCGGAACACCCACTGACCGACCGCGCGGTCCTCGAAACGCGCGGGATGGTCGCGACCTACAACGGCGAACCGATCAACGCGCTCTACACCTCGACCTCGGGCGGAAGAACCGAAAGCGTCGAATACGTCTACGGTCGCGCCGTTCCCTATCTGAAAAGCGTCACCGTCGCGCCCCGCCGGAACATCCGCCTCAACGACCGCTGGATTGCCACGACCCGGAAATTCGCTGCGACCACGCTGGCCGGAAGCGCCTCGCTCGCCCGCGAACTTGCGGTGCTTTCCGTCATCGGATTTCCCTTTTCCGACAAGGAAGACGAATACGATCTGCAACGCCCCTGCTCGGAACGCGAATGCAACAACTGGGCCTTCACGCTGTCGCAACTCACGCAGGTCAAACACCCCGACGGGCTCGTTTCAAAATCGAACACGCTCGGCGGCTTCGCCCGGACGGTTCTCGGTGCAATTTACGGGAATGAATCTCCGGCGCGGCTGATGACCGTCGAGGACGCGAACTACCTGCTCGGTTCCGACGCCGCGAGCGTCCCCGAACCCCTCCGCGTGGATGTCGCCTTCCTGCTTCGTGAAGGCATTCTGAAACTCACGCCCGGCAATCCCTTCAAGGGAAACTTCAGCCGCGCCACCGCCATCGGCATCATGGCCCGCGCGCTGCTCGGACGCGGCCTCCCGAAACTCGTCTCCGGCACGGCGCGGCCCTTCGACGGTCAACTCGCCATCCGCGGCGCGAAGGGCAAGGACGATCCGCGCTACCCGATTGCGGCGAACGCCTATCTGTTCAGAAAAGTCGGCGGCGATCTCGTCCCGGTCGAACGCGCCCAGATCATCGGCGGCGAAGCGGTCGCCTTTCACCTCGATGCGCGCGGGAAGATCGACTACCTCGAAATCTCGCCGGTACTGAACGGAGCGACGAGCGACCGCTTCTCGCAGTTCTCGTGGTGGGACGAGCGGCTCACGCCCGGCGAACTCCGCGCCCGGCTCGCGCGGGTCAATCTCAACGTCGGCGAGGTGCTCGACATCGAACCCGTTTCACGAGGCGAATCGGAACGCGTCGCGCAGTTGAAAATTGTCGGCACGCAGCGCACCGCCACCGTGGACGGTATTCGCATCCGCTCCGCGCTCGGCATCCGCGAAAGTCTCTTCGTGGTGATTCGCGAGCGCGATGAAAAAGGCAACATCACCACCTTCCGCCTGCGCGGACGCGGCTGGGGCCACGGCGTCGGTCTGTGCCAGGTCGGGGCCTACGGACTCGCCCTCGAAGGCTACACCTACGAACAGATTCTCAAGCACTTCTACACGGGGATTCAGTTGACGAGGATGTACTGAGCGGCGCAAAGGCGTGTCCATAGCCCGACCGTGAGGGAGGGCGTCAAAGACCTCGAAGAAAATCTTTCAGTTTGTCGAAAGCAGGATGATTGAAATCAATGTGATCAAGCGCGGCTTCACGCCAACGTGGTTTGTTCGGGTTCAGCCAGGGTGAAGCCCAGGCAAGCATACGGACTTTGGCTGAAGCGATTCTTGTTGGCTCTATACCGTTTGACTGAAGGCAGACAAAGAAATCCGAAACACATTTTCCTGATACGCTCTCATCAAGCGCCGATAGACATA
>JAAFHI010000436.1 GCA_013298335.1 Actinomycetota bacterium | reverse complement strand
TCGCCGAGGCCGGAGAAGTAGTTCCGGGTTTCATCGTAAGCCGGGGCCAGCGTCGCCGCATCGGTCGTGAAGGTCCCGAAGAGGTGCCGTCCGGCGCTCTGGGCGGCCAGAAGTTTGTACAGAATGAAGTTCTGTTCGCGGTCGTCAAAGAGCGCCACCCGGCGGGGCAGCGTCAGGAGCGTCTCGCCGCCGACCGGATTCGTCGCGTCGAGCGCGCGTCCGGGATCGTCGGAATCGCCCGCGACGATGCGGAAGGGCCGGTCGGCGAGCGCGCGGAGAAAAAGCCGGAGCGTTCCGACCACGTCGGCGAGCGCGAGACCGGGCAGACAGGCGTCGAGCGCCGCGCGCGCGGCGCGGGAGTCGAGTCCGATGAAGGATTCCAGCCGGACGACGTCTTCGCCGCAGAGCGTCCGGGCGCGGTCGAGCCACGCCGAAAACCCCGCGACGCCGAGTTCCCGATGGTCGGCCAGAATGTCGAGCGCGGTGGCCCCGAGGAGCGGCCTCCGGGCGTAGAGCGGCATGATCGCCCGCAGTGCGCCGAGGCAGAGGTCGGGTTCAACCGCAATCGCCGCGAGCGCGGCGAGCGTCCGGCGGTGGACATCGTCGAGCCGGGCGACGTGGCGGGTCTGACCGGCGGCGCGCATGAGGTCGGAAAAGGCGAGAAAGACGGGTTCCCCGAACCGGGTGACGAGCGCGTCAGCCTGCATCCGGTAGCGCTGGGCCGTCTGGGGCGACAGCCGGTCGAGCAGCGCGGCGGTTTCATCGAAACGCGCCTCCGCGCCGGACGACAGTCCGACGGCGGGAATGGTCGCGGCGGGCGTCCGATCCGGCGGAAGGTCGGAACTATCGGCCATCACGGGCGATTCCGGCTTCGGAAGCGGCGCGCGGACCAGTCTGGCGAGCGAACGGAACATCGGCGAGGAAAGGGACCGGGGATCAGGAATCAGGGATCAGAAGGGAGCGATCCGAAGCGGGCGGAGGGGGTGACGCGAAGGTGCATCCCGGCGCGGCGGGTGTCAACTCGCCGTTCCCCGACCGGAATGACGGACGCCGCGCGACCACTGGCTGGATTTTTTTAATCCGCGGCTTAAAAAGACCCGTTCCCTCATCGTACTCTGTCAGGTAGACTCCCCCTAACGGCCAATATTTTTTTCGCTTTTACGAGGCTATTGCCATGAGTTTCGGTGTAAAGACCTCCGCTCCTTTTCGGGTCCGTCGAATGGCGCTGATGGGCCTGCTGATTTCACTCGGCTGTTTCGGGTGGTTGGGAAGACAGCCGGTCCGCGCCGATTCCCGGTCGGTGGTCCCGGCGATGGTCACGTTCAATCCGACGAACGTGACTGAACTGGTCGCCGCCATCACCGCCGCCAACTCCGCGGGCCAGCCGGTGATCATCAACCTCGTCGCGGGACAGACCTACACCGTGACGACAACCGACCACAACTCGTCGCCCGCTGGAAACATCGGGCTTCCGAAATTCAGCGGCACACTGCCCGCCACGACCGTCAACGGAAACGGGGCAATCATTGAAATCGCCCCCGGCGCGCCCTTCTCCACCCTCATCGAAGTCGAGAGCGCGACCAATCTGAACCTGAACAACATCGTTTTCAGAGGCAACGGCGGCGGCGGCGCGCTGTTCACCCGATTCGGAACGCCGGTTTTGAATGACTGCACGCTGACCGGCTTTCAATCCGCCGCGCTGACCAACTTTGCCGTGTCCGTCAGGGCCAACCGCTGCACCTTCACGGGGAACCAGAAGTGCGTTTCCCTCGTGAACTTCTCGGGACTCGGTGCCCAATTTTTCGGTACCAACTGCACCTTCAGCGGAAATTTCCCCGGCGCGGCCCTGTCCTGCGGCCAGGGATGCAGTTTTGACCTGAAAAACTGCACCTTTACCGGCGGCACGGCCCCCAGCGTTTCCATTTCGACAACCGCCGGGGGAGCAACCTGCCGCATCCGCAACTGCATTTTTGACGGCGCGAGTCCGCAGTTTGTCGTTCAGCAGGGCGCATCGTTCGTTTCCGACGGCAACAATCTCTTCCGCGACACCGCGTCGAACCTCTTTACCCTCCAGCCGACCGATCAGACCAACACTCCCGCTCAACTCGGCCCGCTCGCCAACAACGGCGGCCCGACCCAGACCTACCTCCCGCTCGTCGGCAGCCCGGCGATCGACAAGGGGAGCTTTATTTCGGGCATCACGACCGACCAGCGCGGCCAGGCGCGGCCCTTCGATTTTTCGAACGTCGCCAACGCGGCAGGCGGGGACGGCAGCGACATCGGCGCGGTCGAAGTACAACCGGCGGATCAGGGCGGGCCGGTCGCCGTCAACTCGCTGGTCACTCTGACGATTACGTCCTCGACACTCACCTCGCCGTCGTGCTCGCCGACCTATGCGAACGACTACGTCGTCGTCGCGACCCTGACCAACGTCAGCACCCAGACCATCACCACCCCGACCTTCCAACTGCTTGAACTCCAGGCCGCTTCCGGCGCGCCGCCAGCGGTTCCGTTCCGGCTCCTCACGGCGGACGGCGCGACCTGCGGATCGGGCGGACTGCCCAACGCCATCCAGTCGACCGACGGAGCGACGCCGACCCCGGCGACCCTCCCGACCCTCGCGCCGGGACAATCGGTCACGGTCCGGTTCGTCATCGCCATGCCGAGCATCCGCCGCTTCCGGTTCGTCCTGAACGCTCTGGGTGTTCCCGGCGCGTCGCGACCGGAAGCCACCGCCGACCAGCGCCCGGCCCCCGCGGCGCGGAAGAAGTGACGGCGACGGTCGTCGCCAACCGGTGAAGTACGAAAAAAGGTCGTTGTTTCCAGAACCGGGGCAACGACCTTTTCATTCGTCCTTCAACTTGACCTCTTTTTCCAGCTTCCTGAACCGTCACCTAAGCTTTTCCCTGGAACTTCTCTTGAAATAAGGGGTTCCGTTCGTGTACGTTCCGGCTCCACCGACAGTGTCAAAAAGAGGGTCCGCGCTTTCACGGTTCGTTTTCGCGAAAGCCTTCCTTTCCGTCCGTTCGGTTCGACCAGGGTGACCCTTTCTCCCGAAGCAGGCAGCACGTTATGAACGAGATTTCCGCCTCCGATTCCGGACATTCGGCGGTTCCCCCGGCATTGCTGGCGGGGATGACGATGAACCTCGACACGCCGCACACCGACCCGTTCGTCGGGCGGACCATCGACGGCAAATACACCATCGAGCAGCGCATCGGGCGCGGCGGATCGGGGACCGTCTACCGGGCGCGCCACGCCATGATTCACCGGACAGTCGCGTTGAAAGTGCTGTCGCTCGACCTTGTTTCGGAGCCCGACGCGCTCGAACGCTTCCGCCGGGAGGCCGAAACCGCCGCCCACGTCAGACACGTCAACCTCGTGCCGGTGACCGATTTCGGCATCACGTCGGACGGCGTCGCCTACCTCGTGATGGATTTCATCGAGGGCAGCAGTCTGCGGAAAGTTCTCGACCGCGAGCGCACGCTCGACCCCGAACGGATCGTCCGGTTCATGAAGGCCATCTGCTCGGGCGTCCACGCGGCGCACCGCCGGGGCATCATCCACCGCGATCTCAAACCCGACAACGTGATGATCGAGACGGTGGACGAGGAAGAAATGCCGCGCGTGCTCGATTTCGGCATCGCGAAACTGATGGACGCGGTCAACGTGACCAACGGTTTCCGGACCGAAACCGGCAGCGTCATGGGCACGCCGCACTACATGTCGCCGGAGCAGTGCGAGGGAAAACAGCTCGACGCGCGCTCCGACATCTACAGTCTGGGCATCCTCGTCTATGAAATGCTGACCGGGAACGTCCCGTTTCCGGGCAAGGTCTCGACGACCGTGATGATGCAGCAGGTGACGAAGCAGCCGCCGGCGCTGCGGGGGCAGCGGGCCGACATTTCCGCCGCTGCCGAAGCCTGCGTGATGCGGGCAATGGCGAAGGACCTCGGCGCCCGGCAGACCTCGGCGCTCGATTTCTTCCTCGAACTTGAAGCCGCGTTCGCCACCGCCGACGAAGAAAAACCGGCCCGCAACTTTCTCAGCGAACTTCAGGAAGCCGCGAAGGCCGCGCCGGTGATTGCCGCCGTCGAGCCGAAACCCGTTCCAGTGGAAAGGGTTCCAGCCGAAGCACCCGCGCCGCGCGCCGTCGCGCCCGAGGTCACCGCGCAGCTTCCCGAACTTTCGGCGGCCATCGCCCACGCGACCGCGTCTCCCGCGACCGCTCCGAAAGCCGAAGTCAAAGAGGCGAAACCGGCGGTCGTCCGCGAAATTGTGGCCACACCCGTCCAGAAACCGAAACCGACCGCGCCCCCCGGACGCACGGTGGTCGAGTTGAGCACCACCGGCGACAAACGCCCGACCGCGCCGGTTCGCAAACCGGCGACGGCC
>JAAFHI010000965.1 GCA_013298335.1 Actinomycetota bacterium | reverse complement strand
AACCTTTGTGTCTTCGTGCCTTTGTGTCTTTGTGTTCAGAAACTACCCCTGAAGAATTTCAACCTTCGGCGACACCACCGTCTTCTTCAGCAGCGCCGGCCAGTAGGCCACGACTTCCTCGACCTTGGGCCGCCCCGAGCCGAAACCCGTCACCGTCGGCGGTCCGTTGAGCGCGAGCGGCGCAAGTTCCTTGGTGAAGCGTTCGATGCTCGCCTTGTCGCCGCCCCGTACGCCCACGCGCAGCAGAACTTCCGCGATGTCCGGCGACGGTTCGCCCGAAAGCGGCCCGTGACACGCATTGACGCCGCCGAATTCGGTCAGAACTTCGTCGAATTTCAATCCGAGATCGGTCAGCCGCTGCCGCAGCATCACATCGGCGACTTTGGCTTTCCGGTAGGCATCGGGCCAGGCATACACCAGACTGCCAACCGCCTTGTGTCCAGCAAAATAACTGGTCGAAATCTTGTAGAACTCCGTCGCCGGGTGTCCCTTGATGCCGAAAACCCGGACCCGGTTCTCGCCCACCGCTTCAAGCTGGATGGTGGAGAAATCCGCCACGCAGTCCGGCGTGATGTAGCCCTTCGGGTCGCCCATTTCGTAGAGCAACTGCTCCTTCACCGACTGGACCGACACCCGACCGCCCGTGCCGGGGTGTTTCGTGACCACAAACGTCCCGTCTTCGGAGACTTCCGCAATCGGGAAGCCGATGTTGGCGAAATCGGGGATGGTTTCCCAATCATAAAGGCAGTTTCCGCCCGACGACTGCGCGCCGCATTCGAGAATGTGTCCGGCGATGGTCCCGGCGGAGAGCCGATCCCAGTCGTCGAACTTCCAGCCGAATTCGTGGATGCACGGCGCGAGCGCGAGGCCCGTGTCGGTACAGCGGCCCGTCACGATGATCTGCGCGCCGTCCTTCAGGGCTTCGACAATCGGTTCCGCCCCGAAATAGACATTGGCGCTCATGACCCGGTCGCGGACGGTCGAAAGCGGTTCGCCCGTGTCCATGCTCGCGAGGGCGTGACCGGCGGCGGTGAACTCGTCGAGGCGATCCATGATGTCGTCGCCCGCCACGATTCCGATTTTGAACTTCCCGGAAAGGCCGTGTTTTGCGGCCACGGCCTGAATCGCCTCGACACAGGCGTGGGGATTGACCCCGCCCGCGTTGGCGATGACCTTGATGTTCCGCTCCAGCACTTTCGGCAGGATGCGGTCGATGAGGGCGACGAAATCGGTAGCGTATCCGGCCTTCGGATTGCGCGATTTCTGCTTCTGCATGATGGACATGGTGACTTCGGCGAGGTAGTCGAGCACCAGGTAGTCGATCGGGCCGCCTTCGACCTGTCGTACCGGCGCTTCCAGCCAGTCGCCCCAGAAACCCTGTCCGCTGGCGATGCGAATCGTTTTCATGGTTGAATCTCGGGGAAATTTCCCGCCAATCACGCGAAGCGACGCCGAAAGAACGTGGCGATTCGCGGAAATTCGCGTAACTCGCGGTTCGAAAGGAAAAATATGAATTCCGAATTACTGGAACGGGCAAAACGCGTCAAATTACTGCTGATGGATTGCGACGGCGTTCTGACCGAAGGTTTCATCATCTTGCTTCCCGATGGAACGGAGGTCAAGGCGTTCCATTCTCAAGACGGCCACGGCCTCAAAATGGCGCAGCGCGCGGGAATCCGCACCGGGGTCATTACCGGACGCCGCTCCGGCGCGCTCGAACAGCGCGCCCGCGAACTCGGCATCGAGTTTTTGTGCCAGGCCGTGAGCGACAAATGCGCCCACCTCGACGACCTGCTCGCCCAAACCGGGCTCACCGACGCCGATGTCGCCTTCGTCGGCGACGACCTGCCCGACATTCCCGTCATGAAACGCGCCGCCTTTGCCGTCGCGGTCGCCAACGGGATGCCGGAAGTAAAAGCCGCCGCGCACTACGTCACGGAAAAGAACGGCGGACGCGGCGCGGTCCGCGAAGTCATCGAACTGATTTTAAAGGCTCAGGGACAGTGGGAAGGCACCGAACGGCTCTTTCACGCCTGACAGCTTCCGACAAAATGAATCGCCGAAAAGCATTTCGGCAAGTACACTTCGGGGGAACGCCGATCCCCCGATTTCTTTTTTCGTGACGGTTCAATCCGGTTGTCGCCCTGCCCTCAAGGACAGGGCTGCTTCCCTTCAAGCCCCGTGAACGGGGCTCCGGAATCGAAAAAACCGGTTTGAGCCTCGTTCACGAGGCTTGTTTTTGAAGAGCCCTGTCCTTGAGGGCAGGGTGAACGGCGGCGGCTGAACAGTTAC
>JAAFHI010001066.1 GCA_013298335.1 Actinomycetota bacterium | reverse complement strand
GAAACCAGGGTGTCTCCCGAGAGTCAGGCGAGAAAGGAGCGGTCAATCGCTATCCTCAGGAAGGAAGGAGTTCCGGTCATCGAACATCTCCCCACCATTGCAACGGAAGCGGAGTCAAAAAGACGCACCACGGAACAGGTCGCGATCCGCGCCATGGCGCTCTGTCTGGTTGCCGCAAAAGGTGAAGGGTTGTCACAGCCCGTCCTTGAAGGTTTGATCAAGGAATATGACCTGGCGTCGGCGTTCACGGAAAAGGAGAGGGCATTCATCAAGGATGCGAAACCCACCGAACATGACCGGTCCCAGTTCGTGTGGCGATATGAGTCCTATTGGGTTCTCCTTTGGGCGTTGGGATTTGTCAATCATCTCGAACGTCCGGACAAAGCGTGTGACGTCACACGCGCCGTGAAAATCCTCAAGGAGAACGGACGGAATGGTTTTCTTCAAAAGTCCAGATTGCGGCCACAATCCGAAATCCTTGACGCAGCCGACTTGATCTACCGTTATGGGTGGGCAACCGATGACGCCCGCCTGCATAAAATGGAATTTCCAGCAGGATTGAACAATGACGTCGTTTTCGAGCGGCACTACGCCCTGAACTGGCTCATCGGATATATGAACCAGGAATGGGATGACGTCACCACCGACACATAGGCGCTTCAATGCGAGCAACGATCATCACCGGTTCCTCCCGTACTGCTCGTGGCTTGACACCCATTCGTCGGCGACCATCGCGAGGCCGAGCGAGAGTTCGCCACAGAGAACCGTCGCCGCTGCGATTTCCGCGAGCTTGTGAACCTTTCCTTCTCCGTAACAGCCGAGCAGTTCGAGGCACTCGCGCTGGGTCGGCAGCCCCGTGCCGCCGCCGTAGGTCGCGACGATGAGGGACGGAATCGTGATCGAATAGTAGTAATCCCCGCCGGGCGTGATCTCGGCGAAGACCGCCGCCGCCGATGATTCCGCGACGTTGGCGGCGTCCTGCCCGGTCGCGATGAAGAGGGCCGCGAGGGCATTCGCCGAATGGGCGCCGTTGTTGTTGACGCCCGCCATGAAGCCGCCGAGATTGCTCACCATCCGCGCGCGGTAGAGATCGGCGATGGCCGTCTTGCCAAGCTGTTCGAGCAGGGCCGCCGGAATGGTCGCTTCCGCCACGACGCGCTTGCCCCGCGTGTGGAGCGTGTTGACGTTCGACGTTTTCTTGTCCGTCGCGAAACTCGATTCGAGGTAGTACCGCTCGATGCCGGGATAGACCTCGCGAATCCAGTCGCAGGCCGCCTTGGTCGCCCTGCCGACCATGTTCTGTCCGGCGGCGTCGCCGGTCGTGTAGTTGAAACGCAGAAACCGGATGCGGCTCGCAGCGTACTGCTCGATGTCGCGCAGCTTCCCGACGCGCGTCGTGGACTCCGCCCGCTGTTTGATTTCATCGAAGTTTTCGCGCACCCATTGCCCGAATGCCTGCGCCTCGCGCGCGCTTGGGAACAGGAACGACGGGGCGCGCTGCATCGCGTCGTCGAGTACGGTCGTGGTCACGCCGCCCGCTGCGTCAATCAGCTTCATTCCGCGGTTGTAGCTCGCGACCAGGGTGCCCTCGGTCGTCGCGAGCGGGACATAAAACTTTCCCTGCGCGTACTGCCCGTTGACGCGCAACGGCCCGGCGACGCCGATGGGAATCTGGGCCATGCCGATGAAATGTTCGATGTTGCCGGGCAACAACGCGGGATCGCCCGAATGCCGCCCGACGTGGTCGAGCGTGGCGCCGGTCTGCTCGGCGAGAAAGCGGCGGCGTTCCTCGGCCACCTCGCGGGTGTAATCGTTTTCGGACGAACGCGGAATCTTTCCGGACATTGAGCCATCCTCCACTTTCAATCGTGATGAAGCGATTCAAATGCGTTCCGTTCAAAACATCGCGAATGGATGTACCCGGCTCACTGGTGTGATTCGACCTTTTCGACGACCCATTCGAGAAAGGCATCCATCGAGGCTTCGGGCCCGTCGCCGAAGTTGGAATGCGTGCCGTCCGCGCTCCAACTGCCGAGCACCGTGCGCGGTTCGTCGTCCAGATCGTA
>JAAFHI010000585.1 GCA_013298335.1 Actinomycetota bacterium | reverse complement strand
CGGTCTCGATTCGGGCGTGGCGATGGTGATCTTCAACCAGCTTTGCGACGGGGTCGCGGCCATCCATGACCGGGGAATCGTCCACCGGGACCTGACGCCGGAAAACGTGATGCTGATCAACGGCGATTTCAGCCATCTCAAGATCATCGACTTCGAGTTCGCCAAGGACCTGTTCCGGATTTCCCAGGCCCGGACCATTCCGGGAACCCTGATCGGCAGTCCGCGCTACATGGCCCCCGAACAGTGGGACACCGACCGCATCCACGACGCCAGAGCCGACGTCTTCAGCCTCGGACTGATCCTTTTCGAACTGCTGACCGGTCGGCTGCCGGACGAAAAGATGCTGAAAGACCTCGGGAACCTCGAACTCCACCGCAAGAACTTCTCTTCCGAATGGCATGAACTGCGACGGATTGCGCCTCCGGGCGTCACCGACGCGGTGCTGAATGTCGTCCACAAATCCCTTCAGAACCGGCGCGAAGACCGGTACCAGGATGTCCGGGAGTTTCGGAAAGCATTCAATCTGGCCATCGGCGGACGCAAACGCGACGATCAGGGAGACATTACGCCTTCCAATTTGCGGATCATCCGGGACGAACCGACCGGAATGCTCCTCATCCGCGCCGAGCAGAGAGGAATTGAAATCCTGGTCGACGGGAAACCCGTCGGGAAATCCGGAATGGCGGGCGAGTACTTCCGGGTGGAAGGACTGCCGGCAGGGAAAACCGTCGAGGTGTCGGGCTGGGTCAAGGGCCGTGACGCCTCCGTGCGGCAAATCCGGGTCGAACCCGACCGCGAGACGCTGGTGGCCATCGAGGCCGGTCTGCTGCTGGAATACCGGAACTCCGCCGGAATCGACCTGGTACTGATTCCAAAAGGCCGGTTCGTCATGGGATCGGAAAAGGAAGACGAGGAGCGGTGGTCCCGAACGGTTTTCGACAAATACAACCGGAAGGCCGATTTCAGCCGCGAAAGGCCGTCCCGAACCGTCACGATCAGCCGGGCCTTCCACCTGGGTTGCCATCAGGTAACGCAGCGGCAATGGCGGTACGTGGCCGAAAATCTGCCGATGGCGGAACGCGAACTGAACCCCGATCCCTCGTTTTTCAAGGGGAGCGACCATCCAGTCGAATCGGTCAGTTGGGAGGACTGCCTGGAATTCATTCACCGGCTGAACCGGCTCGAAGACGGCCACCGCTACGCTCTGCCGACCGAGGCCCAGTGGGAGTACGCCTGTCGGGCCGGAACGACGGGCGACTACGCGGGCGATCTGGACGCGATGGGATGGTACGCCGCCAACTCCGGGCGAAACCGGATTGCCCCGTACGACGCCTTCTACGTGAAGGACCAGAAAGACCCCGCGCTGTATTTTGAAGACACGCTGAAGCCGAACGGCTGCCAGACCCACCCGGTCGGGCAGAAACTCCCGAACACCTTTGGTTTGTATGACATGCACGGGAACGTCCTCGAATGGTGCGCCGACTGGTTTGGCGAAACCGACTACGCGGTCGCCCCGGCCACCGACCCGACGGGCCCGACCGACGGTCAACTTCGGGTCCTCCGGGGCGGCGCCTGGAGCACGCGCGGGAACCGCTGCCGTTCCGCGTTCCGGGGCCGGCTGAATCCCCAGGCCCGCTTCAACTTCACCGGGTTTCGAATCAGCGCGCGCCCGGTGAAGGAATCATCCCCCCGGAATTGAATCGGAAGAACCGGGCCTCCGGAGAATTTTCGACTTCACTTCCGGAATTGGTGGTGTAGGTTGGGAACAAGGCCGCATGTCGTTCACCCGTCCTTCCTCCTCGGGTGAAACCCATGTTCGCTTGCGGCTGTGCGGTTTTTTTAAACCGGAGGAATTGCCATGTCCCCGACGACGGTATCCGGCCTCGACCAAGAGACGCTCGACATGACGCTTGCCGCGCTTGCGAGCTTCGCGAAAGAACGACTTCCCGACCACATCCTGCTCGAACTCGACCGAACCGACGAATTCCCCGAAGACATCGTCCGGGCCCTCGGTTCCGAACTCGGCATTCAACTGCTTTTCATTCCGGAGGAATTCAACGGACTGGGCGGCGGTTCCTTCGACGTCTACCGGGTCTGCGAAGCCATGGGCCGCATCGATCTCGGCATCGCGACCGGCGTCCTCGCGACGTTCCTCGGCAGCGAACCGCTCGCCGTCGGCGGCACGCCCGACCAGCAGAAGCTCTGGCTCGGGAAAATCGCCGACGAGGGCGTCCTTTTCGCCTACGGCGCGACCGAACCGGAGGCCGGCAGCGACCTCGGCTCACTCCGGACCATCGCAACCCGCGTCGAGCAGGACGGCGAATGCCTCGGCTACCGCATCACCGGCGCGAAACAGTGGATCAGCAACGGCGGCGTGGCGGACTGCTACACCATCCTCGCCAACACTCCCGGCGGACCGAGCTGGTTTGTCGTGGACCGCAACACCCAGGGGTTCACTCACGGGAAACCCGAGGAAAAACACGGGATTCGGGCCAGCAACACGGCGGCCCTGGCGCTTGAAGACGTTTTTGTCGAGCCCGACCGGCTGATCGGCGGCGTCGAAGGTCAGGGACTGGTCCAGGCCCAGTCGGTGTTCGGCTATACCCGGCTGATGGTCGCCGCCTTCGGACTCGGCGCGGGCTGGGCCGCCCTCGACCGCGCGATTCCCTACTCGGAAACCCGCATCCAGGCCGGCGGTCCGCTCTCACAAAAACAGGGCTACACCCACAAACTGATCGTGCCCCACGTCGTCCGGCTGGAAGCCGCCCGGGCCTTCATCGAAGACACCGCCGAAAAAATCGACGCCGGAACGGGCATCCTCAACACCGAGGGCGCGATTGCGAAATACCTCGCGACCGAAAGCGGGAACGCCGCCGCCGATGCCGCGATCCAGGCGCTCGGCGGATACGGCTATACCCACGAATACATGGTCGAGAAGATCAAACGCGACGTCCGCATCACCACGATTTACGAAGGCACGTCGGAAATCATGGAAATGACCATCAGCCGCGACCGGTGGCAGGCCCACCTCAAGACGCGCGGACGTCATTATCATGATGAGGCGGAACGCCTTGAATCGCTCCACGCCGCCGACCCGACCGTCGGGGCCGATGTCGCCGCGCTCGCGGCGCACGCGCTGGCCGAAATCCTGGAACGGTCGCGGACGGCCCGGCTCACCCGCCACCAGCACGTCCTGTTCCGGCTCGGCGAACTCATCTCCAAAACCGAGGCCGCGGGCATTCTTGCCCGGCGCGCCGCCGCCCTGCGCGACGGCTCGCTCAACCCGAAAGGCGACCGAAGGTTCAAAGCCGACCAGTTTGCCGCCATCAGCCGGGCCTACGCCCGCGAAACCGCGCACGCGGTGGCGCTCGACGGCCTCCGCTGGGTCCTCGGCGCGGGCGGCGTCGGTTCGTCCGATCTGAAAACGTTTCAAAACGCCGTCCGACTCGACGCGATTCTCGCCGCGCAGGACGGCCTGCTGGCGGATTACGAACTGGTCGCCGATGCGGTGTACCACCGATCTTGAAGGTATCGGGTATCGGGTGTCGGGTTTCAGGTTCAAACCAGTTTTTTGTTTTG
>JAAFHI010001015.1 GCA_013298335.1 Actinomycetota bacterium | reverse complement strand
GCCGCTGCCGGGTAACGTCGCGGATGACCGGTTTTACTCCCGCTATTTTCCCCGTCGGCTCGGCGCGGAAGTGATCCTGGATGCGTACAGCGACCTGACCGGCGTGCCGACGCCGTTCAACCGCGTTTCGCTCGGGCCGACCGGCGGCGAGCGCGGCAGCGGCGACTTTCCGCTCGGAACCCGCGCCATGCAACTGCCGGATTCCCTGTTGATTTCGCAGTTCCTGGATACGTTCGGCCGGGCCGAGCGCGAGCAGACCTGTTCGTGCGAACGCTCCACCGAAGGGACCGTCACGCAGGCGCTGCACCTGAACAACGGCCAAACGCTGAACATGAAGTTGCGCGATCCGAAGAGTCGGGCCGCGCAGTGGGCCGCGGAGAAAGCCACGCCGAGCGAACTGGTCGGCCGGGCGTTTTGGCTCTGTTTGGGGCGCGTTCCCACCGCCACGGAGCGGAGCCGCTTCGAAGCCGCCCTGGCCGAAGGGGACGCGGCAGGCCCGCAAGCCCGCCGCGAGGCGATCGAGGATCTGTTCTGGGCGTTGCTCACCGGCAAAGAGTTTTTGTTCAACCACTAACCCCGCGAACCCGGTTCCGTACACTTCGCGGCCGGGGCGCGGTTCCGCACCAGGCCGTTCGGGAGATTCTCCATGCTTCCTCTCATGTGGATGGGGCTTTGCCTCGCCGCGCCGCCGGCTCCGGTCACGGCGCTGGCCTACTCGGCGGACGGCAAAACGCTCGTCGCCGCGGCCGGCTCGGCGGTTCACGCCATCGACCCGAACACCGGAAAAATCGCGGGCGAACTGCCGGCGATGCCCGGCCGGGTCACCGCGTTGGCGTTCGCCGCCGACGGAACCTTGGCCGTGGCCGCCGGGGAAGTCGGGCAGTCCGGCATTGTCCGGCTCATCGAATCCGCGGCGACCAAGCCCAAGATCGCGGCCGAGTGGAAGGCCCACCCGGATGCCATATACGGCCTCGCGTTCAGCCCGGACGGCAAAACCCTGGCCACGGCCGGCTACGACCGCCTCATTCACCTGTGGGACCGAATGCCGACCGGCTCCAAACCCCGATTGACGCTCAAGGATCACTCGGACGCGATTTACGGCCTGGCGTTCCGACCGGATGGAACCCTGCTGGCCAGCGTCGCCGCGGATCGCACCGTCAAAATCTGGGAACCCGGAACCGGCAAGCGGCTCTACAGCTTGAGTGACGCGACGGATTGGCTTTACACCTTGGCATGGCTCGGGAATGACCGGCTGGCAGCGGGCGGCATCGACAAAAGTGTGCGCGTCTGGGAGGTGCAACCGGCCGGCGGCAAGCTGCTCCGCTCGGCGTTCGCCCACGACCGTGCCGTCGCCCGAATCCTGAGCCATAAAGAACAACTCGTGACGTTCGGCGAGGATCGCGTCATCAAGATTTGGGACTTGGCCACGCTCACGGAACAGAAAACGCTCGTCGCCCGTGCCGATGCGATTCCCTCGGCCGCGATTCGCCCGGACGGCAAGCAACTCGCCGTCGGGTTGCACAACGGCAAGCTCGAACTGCTGAGCCTGCCGGCGGGCGAGGTCACGGCCACCCCGTTGCCGGTGCCGCCAAAGCCCCCCGTCGTTAGCTCCATGCTACCGGATGCGATTTTGCGCGGTCAGAAGGTTGTAGTCACTCTCCGCGGAGAGCATCTCGCGGCCGCGGAGCGTGTCACCGTCACCGGGGATGGGGTGAAGGCTGTGCTGGTGCCGGAAGTGGCCGCGGACGGCTCCCGCCGGATCGAAGTCACCGCCGACGACACCGCGACCATCGGGCCGGTCGCGGTTCGCCTGGAATCCGCGGGGGGAAGTTCGGCCCCGCAGAACCTGTGGGTCGATCGTTTCCCGGTTGCCGCGGAAGGAACCGCCCCGATCACCGGGCCGACGACAATCACCGGGACACTCGGCCGCGTCGGTGAGGAAGACACGGTGACGCTGGAACTGACGAAAGCCGGCGAACCGCTGGGCGTTCAGATCGTCACCCCGCTGGACCGGAGCAAGTTCGATCCCGTTCTCAGCGTGACGGATGCGAACGGGACCACGGTGGCCGAAGGGCGCGGCCGGCTCGGGTTCGACAGCCCCGCGGCGGGGCGCTACCTGCTGCGGGTTCGGGATCAGGAATACCGGGGCGGAGCCGAGTTTTCGTACCGCCTGTACG
>JAAFHI010000503.1 GCA_013298335.1 Actinomycetota bacterium | reverse complement strand
CTCTTCGACAAGCTGCTCGCGCAGGGCTACAGCCTCGTGAAAACGCCCCACGTCGCCTCGCGCGCGCTGTGGCGCATCTCCGGACATGAAGAGAACTATGCGGACAGCATGTTCCCGGTCATGCACTTCGAGGCGGAAGAGGGCGAAGATTCGAAAGCCAACGAGGACGAGTACCGGCTCAAGCCGATGAACTGTCCGATGCACATCCAGATTTACAAGTCGCGCCAGCGCAGCTACCGCGACCTGCCCCAGCGCTATGCCGAAATGGGCACCGTCTACCGCTACGAGCGGTCGGGCGTCCAGCATGGCCTGCTGCGCGTCCGCGGCTTCACGCAGGACGACGCGCACCTGTTCTGTACGCCGGAAACGCTGAACGAGGAAATCGTGGGCTGCCTCGAATTCGCCCGCGACCTCTACACGACCTTCGGTTTCGACTACAAAATCGAGCTTTCGGTACGCGATGCGGAAAAGTCCGGGAAGTACATCGGCGAGGACGACGTCTGGGAAGTGGCCGAGAAGGCGCTCACCGACGCGCTCAACGTGGTCGGCCTGCCCTACGTGCGGGTCGAGGGCGAGGCGGCATTCTACGGGCCCAAGATTGACGTGAAGGTGGTGGACGCCATCCGTCGGACGTGGCAGCTTGCGACCATTCAGGTCGACTTCAACCTGCCGAAGCGTTTCGAACTGGAATACGTCGGGGCCGACAACCAGCCGCACGTGCCGATCATGGTTCACCGGGCGATTCTCGGCTCGGTCGAGCGGTTTTTCGGCGTGCTCATCGAGCATTTCGGCGGTCGTTTCCCGCTCTGGCTCTCGCCGGTGCAGGCGACGGTGCTGCCGATTACCGACCGGATGAACGACTATACCAAGGGCGTCGTGAAGCAGTTGCGCGCCGCCGGACTGCGGGCCGAAGGCGATTTTCGCAGTGAAAAGATCGGCGCGAAAATTCGCCACGCGCAATTGGAGAAGATTCCGTATATGCTGGTCGTCGGTGACCGTGAGGCCGAGGAGGGCAAAATTGCCGTCCGGACCCGTAATGACGGCGACATCGGCACCATGACCGTCGAAGAATTCGTTCAGCGCGCGACCGAGGAAGTCCGTCAGCGCGTCATCACTGCGTAGGGCGTTTCGCCCCGCGCCGAAGCAACCGACCGGCGATGCGTTCGGAGGAACATTCGCCACAGCACAGGAGGTATTCGTATCGCAAACCCGCCTTTTCGTGGAGGAGGTCGCGACCGCGGTCCGCAAGTTCCAATCAACGAGCGTATCCGCGCGCGCGAAATTCGTGTCGTCGATGACGAAGGAAACCAGCTCGGCATCATGTCGCCGCAGCAGGCCCTGCTCATCGCCCGTGAACGGGGCCTCGACCTGGTCGAAGTTGCCTCGCAGGCCGTTCCGCCCGTCTGCCGCATCATCGATTACGGGAAGTGGCAGTATGAGCAGAAGAAAAAGCAGCACGAAGCCAAGAAGAAACAGACGGTCATCACCGTCAAGGAAATCAAACTCCGTCCCGCGATCGGCGAGCACGATTACGAATTCAAGAAAAACAACGCCATCCGCGCGTTGAAGGACGGCGACAAGGTGAAGGCGTCGTGCCGGTTCATCGGCCGCGAGATCACCCACCGCGAACTCGGCGAACGGGTCCTGTTGCAGCTTGAAAAGGACCTTGCCGACATCGCGGTTGTCGAAGTCAGACCGAAGATGGAAGGCATGACGATGTTCATCATCTTCACGCCGAAGAAGTAACCGGACGCCTGAAAACTCCGGTTCTTCATTATTTTGAATACTTTGTGAGTGCCGCGCGTCGGTCGTCGAATGTGCGAAACAATCAACCGACCGGCAGCTTCGGCTCCGCGGGCGCTCAGGGAAGGAGAACTACACTGATGCCGAAGTTAAAAACCCACAAGGGAGCGGCGAAGCGGTTTCGCACAACCGCCAGCGGGCGCGTCAAGCGCGGGCATTCGCATTGTCGTCACATTCTGACGAAGAAGTCGTCAAAGCGGAAACGGTTGCTGGACATCGACACCATGGTGTCGAAGGCCGACGAAGCGAAGGTTCTGAACATGCTGCCCTACGGACGGAACTAATTCCGGGCCGGGCAGCCGAGAGTGTCAGCCGGATTTTTGATTTTTGATTGAAGATTTTTGATTGAAGCAAGATTGAACGTCCCGGCGGACTGAGGAGAAGAAAGCATGCCTCGCGCAAAACGTGGAAATAAGCGCCTTCAGCGGCGCAAGAAGATTTTGGGCCTTGCCAAAGGCTACAAAATGACGAAGAGCAAACTCTACCGCTCCGCAAAAGAGTCGGTTGAGCGTGCGTTAAAATTCGCGTACGTCGGACGCAAGATCAAGAAGCGTGATTTTCGCTCGCTGTGGATCGTCCGTATCAACGCGGCCGCGCGCCGTTACGGAATGAGCTACAGCCAGTTCATTCACGGCCTCAAAAAGGCCGGCATCACGCTCGACCGGAAGATCCTGGCGTACATCGCCGCGACTGACGAACCGAGCTTTATCGAGTTGGCCAACCGCGCCAAGCAGGCCATCGGACAGGCATAACCCCTGAAACCGAAACGGTTTGGAGCGAAGAACGGCAAGCGGCACAAACAGGCCGGTTGCCGTTTTTCTTCTTTCACGCTTTTGAAAATAGTCGAAATCCGGGTTGATTTCCCCTTGCGGGAGGCACAATGAAAAATCGGCGTTTCATCTTCTTCTTCGTCCTGTTCGACATCATCACGATCGGCGTGGCCTATCTCTGTTTCTGGCCGACGCCGATTGACCCGGAAGCCTGGACGCCGCCCGCCGCGCCCGCGCTCGAAGGGCAATACGCCCCGAACGACGCGTTGTCGAAGGTCAAGCGGCTCGGGCAGGGAGCGTTCGCTGGCGCGGAAGACGTCGCCGTGGACTCGCAGGGCCGGATTTACGCGGGGTCAATCGACGGCAAGATTTTCCGCTTCCCGGCGGGCGGCACCGGTCAGCCGGAGTTCTTCGCCAACACCGGCGGGCGTCCGCTGGGGCTCAAGTGCGACAAGAACGACACCCTGATCGTCGCTGACTGTAAAAAGGGCCTGCTGTCGGTCGCGCAGAACGGCACGGTCTCGACGCTTTCGACCGAGGCCAACGGCGTGAAGTTCAAGTTCACCGACGACCTCGACATCGGCCCGGACGGCACGATCTACTTCACCGACGCCTCGTCGAAGTTTGATCAGCCGATTTACCGGCTCGATTTCATGGAGCATCGCCCGAACGGACGCCTGCTCGCCTACGACCCGATGGAGAAATCGACCCGCGTCCTGATTGAAAAGTCCTACTTCGCCAACGGCGTGGCCGTCGCGCCCGACGGGCAGTCGCTGCTGCTGTGCGAAACCTCGAAGTACCGCGTGCTGCGCTACTGGATCGCGGGCGAAAAGAAGGGCAAGACCGAAACGTTCATTGAAAACCTGCCCGGTTTCCCGGACGGCATTTCGGCTGGAAGTAACGGTATTTACTGGGTTTCGCTCTTTTCGCGCCGCAACGCCGTCCTCGACGGAATGCTGCCGCGCCCGTTCTGGCGGTCGTTCGCGCTCCGGTTGCCGCAGATTTTCCAGCCGAAAGCGAAGCACTACGGGTTCGTTCTGGGCGTCAACAACGAGGGGAAAGTGGTAAAAAACCTTCAGGACCCGTCGCCGCAGTCGTTTGCGCCCGTGACGAACACCATCGAGTACAAGGGGATGCTCTACTTCGGCAGCCTCGAAGCCGACGGCATCGCGTCGCTGCCGGTCCCGCAGTAATTGGCCTGAAGACGGAGGTTGATATGTCTTCGCTCCCGAAACACCGGATGACGCCCGAGGAATATCTGAAGTACGAACGGGCGGCGGAGTACAAAAGCGAGTATTTCGACGGCGAAGTCTTCGCGATGGCGGGGGCGAGCCGGAATCACAACCTGATTGTCGCCAACGTGGTTGCCGAATTGCGAATGCACCTGAAAAAGCGCCCTTG
>JAAFHI010000695.1 GCA_013298335.1 Actinomycetota bacterium | reverse complement strand
GAGTACGTCAAGAATCACATGGTTAACTATGAGTTCTATACATGCAAGTGCTTTCGCAACTTTGTCTGAGGGATCATCGTGAAGCAATTTTTTGCTCTTAGACCATTGGCCCACAATCTTCCTTTATGCCGAGTTCAACATAAAGGAAGCTAATGGGCCAATGGTCATCATGACATGCGGGCGCGGGCGCGTCGGGTCACGCCGCAGCAGGCCGCGTTCCACCGCCCGGTGCTGCAACCACCGGACCTGATCGTCGCTCAGGCGCAACAACTCTGCCGCCCGGCTCTGGACATGAACCGCAAAAAGCACGTCCAGAGCGAAACAACCCTCGCACCACCGGATTTTGTGGGGTGAAAAAGTCAGGTTGGAAGGCGTTTCATTTCAATGGTTTGAATGAATATTACCGTCGTTTCCCCGATTCGCTCGAAGACTCACATCATCGGGGGCTACATTCGGACACCCGCCGTGCGGGTTTCAAAACCAGTCCACAAAATTCATCCCTCAAAATCCAATGGGGTCAGCAGACTTCGTGTGGCACTGCGCGAAATCTGTCCCTACCCCTTCTCGGGTGACTCCAGCGTGACTGTCGCGTCGCACCCGCCCGCCTGATTCGAGGTGATATGAATGGTCCCGTTCATTTTGGTAATGAGTCTTTTGGTAATGACCAGCCCGAGCCCCGTTCCCTTCGGTTTCGAGGTGAAAAACGGTTTGAACAATTCCCGGGTCTGCTTGGCGGTCAGCCCAGTTCCGTTGTCCTGGACCGTGATGGTCACCAGGTTTTGGTCTTTGGCGACTTTCAGCGTGAGGGTCGGGGCTTCCGCCTGGGTCATGGCATCGGCGGCGTTGGTGAAGAGGTTGAGCAGGGCCTGGTGCAGACCTCGCGGGTCGAACCAGACCGGGCCGGTCGAAGATTCGAATTCGCGGAGGATCGTGATTCCCCGGCGTGTGAAATCCTCCTCGACCAGGGTGCAGAACTGGTGGAGGAATGGAACGATATCCAGCGCTTCCATTGCCGGGGTTTCATACATGCTGAAGGACCGGAG
The DNA here is from genome assembly GCA_013298335.1 of Actinomycetota bacterium. Taxonomy (GTDB): domain Bacteria; phylum Acidobacteriota; class Blastocatellia; order Chloracidobacteriales; family Chloracidobacteriaceae; genus JAAFHI01. The sequence continues at coordinate 2,085 of JAAFHI010000695.1, read as the reverse complement.
GGTGCGCAGGAGGTATTCCACCCGTCCGATTTCGATGAGCGACCGGTCGAGATACTTGGAAACCGTTTCCGGCGAAGGGTTTTCGGTTCTGCTCAGGACGCTCAGCGCCGTTTTTATCGAATTGATCGGATTGCCCATTTCGTGGCGGATACCGGCGAAGATGTATCCGGCGGTGTCCATGACATTGACTGCCTCGGCGATGGATTCATACCGAAGCTGGGAGGTCACGTCCCGGCACACAGCCACGATATTGCGGATTTTGCCCTCGGCGTCGAGCACCGGAGAAATCGAGGCTTCTTCCTGATACGTGGCGCCATCCTTGCGCCTCGCCGTATAGATGCCCTTCCAGTCCTTGCCGCCAATTAGGGTCCGGGCAATTTCCCGCCGAAGGGAGCGGTCGATGGGGCCGAGGGAAAGCAGGAAAATCCGCCGGTCATAGACCTCCCAGCGTTGGTGGCCCGTGGTCCGTTCAAAGGAGGGGTTCACGAACTTGATTCTTCCGATTCCGTTGAGCATGACCACCGATTCGGCGATCTCCTCGATGGCGGTGGTAAGTTGCCGCATGGCGTGATCGGCCTGCCGACGGGCCGTGATGTCCTTTATGAAATGAACCCACCCGGTACCGATGCCGCGTTCCTGCGGAATCCAGTAACTGTTGATCTCGAACCACCGGTCGATCCCCGGAAACTGGAACTTACTTTTGTCGTCAATTGCCTCCCGAAGGGTTTTTGCCGTTCCCGCCGCGGCGCCGAAGAAGAGCTGGACGGCAGTTTTCCCGAGAAAGTCATGGTAGGGAAGCCCGAAAAGTTCCGCCACGGCCTTGTTGCACCGGCGCAGGGTACCGTCGGAATTTTCCAGCAGGATGAAATCGGGAATGGCGTCCACCGTGGCCACCCATTCCTCATCGCGTTGCCGAAGAACTTCCGTCAGCGCCCTGTGTTCGCTGAGGTCTTCCACGATGGCAACAATGGTTTGATTTTCCTGGACCCGGACAAGTGAAACGTGGACCGGGGCGAAGAATCCGTCCTTTCTGCGCAGGGTAGTGTCAAACTCGGCGACTTCGGTTTCGCCACCGCCAAGTTTTCGGACGGTTTTTTTCATTTTCAGGCGTTCTTCGCGACTGACAAAGCGGGTGAAACGCTCGGCGAACATCTCCGGTGGCGTGACGCCTACAATCCGGGACAGGTTCCGGTTGGCAAACTGGATGCGTCCGGCGGTGTCGATGACGGCGATCCCGCTGGGAATCGCCCCCAGGATCTGGGTCATGAACCCGTTTGTCTGCCGCCACCCTTCCTCGGCCAGATGCTGGAGCGTGGAATCCTCGTGAGCGATGACGACCGGCGACAGAGGGGAGGCCGACTGGTGGGTGACTCGCACCCTGAACCAGCGTTTTTCATCCGGGCTATGGCTCGGGTATTCGAGACTGAACTGCTCCAGTTTCCCCGCAATGACCTGACGGATGCCGTCCGAAACCATCAGGGCTTCCTCCGCGTCCGGGCCTGCCGCATCGCAGATGTCGAGGTAATTTTGACCCACCCCGAAATTCGCTCCTCCGTTGGCTTCTCCGAAGCGTTTCCACGCCTCGTTGACTTCGAGAATTGTCCCTTCCCGGTCCAGAACGGCGATATGTGCCGGTAGCGTGTCAAAGGTCTTCTGGAGCAGCCGCCTGGAACTCTGGAATTGGGACTCGATCGCCTTTCGTTCCGTCAAATCCCGGATAACCAGCGTGAAAAAGGCCTTCCCGTCCTGAATGAAGCCGCTGCTGGTGACTTCCACCGGGATTCGCTGCCCCCCGGCGAGCCGCCCTTCGGTTTCAATGGGGACATGAATTTCCCGGATGGACTTTGGGTCCAGATCAAGCAGTCCGGAAACGGGAGTGCCAGCAAGGGATTCCGCCGGATACCGGAACAAGCGTTCCGTCGCCGGGTTGGCTGAAACGATGGTGAGGTATTCATCCACCAGAACAATGCAGTCCGAGGCGTGCCGGACCATCGCCAGAATCCGGGCTTCGGCATCCCGCCTTTGCCGCTCCGCCCGGTACCCAGAGATCATCAGGGCGACCCGATGCCGGAGCGCGACCATATT
>JAAFHI010000895.1 GCA_013298335.1 Actinomycetota bacterium | reverse complement strand
AAGCCTATGGCACTCGAACACCAGGAAACGATGCAACCCCGCTTGATTGCCGATGAGGACGTGTCGAAGCACTACCCCGAACCGTTTTCCCGATTTTCGCCGAAGTGGAGATGGGAGAAAAGGCGAAGCGGCCAACTCGAATTCTTCCGAATCGGAAAGCGGATTTTCTACCGCCCCGACCAGATCGAGCGATTCATTGAACGGCTTTGCGCCTGAAAAAAGGAATGCCCGCCGGAGTTGTCACCTCACGGCGGGCAAGGAGAAAAAAGTATGCCTTCACAATACCAAAGGGATGCCGCCCCTTCAAACGGCGAATCGACTGCTCGCGCGGTCGTTCGAAAACTCGGCAAGGCGTGGAAAGGATCGGGGGAATACCGATTCAACTCTCCCTTCCGAGAAGATTCCAACTCGAATTCGTTCGCCGTGAAAATCACCGATGATGAACACGGAACTTTTCAGGACCACGTTTCCGGTGACAAAGGCAGTCTGTATGACCTCGCCGAACGGCTCGGAATCGAGACGCCGCGTAGCCGTGCTGCACGGACCGATTCCCGCCCGCCGCTTCGAGTCGTGACAAACGGCAACGGCTCGAAACACGAACCGCCGCCCGAACCGCCCGATGATTTCGACGAGAAGCCCCCCAAGCCGTCGAAATCGTCGAAGCGGTCGTACTCCAGTCTCGCCGACTACGCCGAAGCGCACGGCGCGCCACCTGAAGCATTCACCGCCGCCGGATGGCGAGAAACGACCCACCAGGGACGGCCCGCCTTGGGGTTTACGACCACGACCGGCGACCGATTCCGTTTTCTTGACGGCGAGAAACCACCGTTTTTGCACGCAACCGGCTACAAATCGTGCTGGTACGGACTGGCGCGCGCCGTGGAACTGGCAAAAACAACTGGCCTGCTTGTGCTGGGGAATGGCGAAGCCTCGGTTGTGTCCGGGCAAAACCACGGCATCGCGGCGGCGTGTATCACCACCAGCGGGGAAAAACTTATTCCCGATGGGCTGCTTTCGGAACTCCGGGCCGCATATCCCGCCGGGCGCATCGCCATTCCAGCCGACCGTGACGGCAAGGGACGTGACGCCGCGCCCAAGATCGCCGCGCAACTCCGGGCCGTTGGGTACGACGCGCGGGTTGTGGACTTCGGGCCGGGCGATGATGGTTTCGATCTCGCCGACCATTGCAAGGAACACGGCGCAGAATCGGCGGCTCGTTTGCGGGAAATGTTCGACGCCGCCCCGAAAGTCGAATGCACCGACCAATTCCGGCAGCAGGCCGGGGTTGCCGACCCTGAATGGGGAGACCCACAACCGATTCCGTCTCGGATGCTCCCCGTGCCGCCGATGGACGAGAGACTACTACCACCGGTGGCGCGCGCTTGGCTGACCGATATTGCCAACCGGATGCAGTGCCCACTTGATTTCGCCGCAGTGTCGTTCATCGTGATTTGCGCCGCCGCGCTCGGAAGTCGCCTGACCATCCGACCCAAGCGGAACGACCTGTGGCGCGTTGTCGCCAACCTTTTCGGGATGATCATCGGGCGCGCCGGGGTAATGAAAACTCCGGCGATGGCGGAAGTCCTCAAACCGCTCGAACGTTTACAGGCCGAAGCCCGCAAGCAGCACGAGGCCGCGCTGAAAGAGGCCGCGCTTGAGGCCGAAGCGGTGGAGATTCACGCCAAGCAGCAGCGGAAGATTCTCGAAAAAGACGCCGCGAAAAAGTCACTGGACGAGATAAAGCGGGAACTCGCGGCCCTTGAAATCGGGACGACCCCGCCGCCGATACTCAAACGGTTCATCGTCAATGATTCCACAATCGAAAAGATGGCGGTGATTCTCTCAGAAAATCCCTTTGGGGTTTTGCAGGTCCGCGACGAAATCGCCGGTCTTCTCTATTCCTTCGAGAAGGACGGACGAGAAGCTGACCGACAGTTTTTCCTTGAGGCGTGGCAAGGCGACCAGTCTTTTACCGTGGACCGCATCGGACGCGGAACTCTCCACGTCGAACGGCTGACGCTCTCGGTTCTGGGGGGCATCCAGCCGGACGTGCTGACCGCGTACCTTGGCCGGACGTTCCGGGGTGGGGCTGGACACGACGGGCTGACACAGCGGTTTCAGCTTATGGTCTACCCCGACCCGCCGAAACCATTTCGGCTTGTGGACACTCCCCCGAACGTCTCCGCCCGCGAAGCAGCCATTGAAGCCGTTCAACAACTCGCCAAACTCGAAGAACGTTTTCCAGCCGGGCCGGACGGTGAACTCCCTTGTGTGCGGTTCGATGATGCGGCACAGGATTTTTTCAACGACTGGCTGACGGGGCTGGAAACGGAACTTCGAGGCGACACCATCGGGCATTCGGAACTGGAATCGCATCGCGCCAAGTACCGAAGTCTGATGCCGTCCCTTGCCCTGATTTTTCACGCGCTGGACCTCGTGGGAGGCATCGCCACTGAAAACGTCAGCCTGCGAAATGCCCGG
>JAAFHI010001022.1 GCA_013298335.1 Actinomycetota bacterium | reverse complement strand
AACTGTATAAATGTGAACACAGTTGTTCGTGAAGGTTTGCTTTGCAGAAACCGAGAAATGCCCCTACAATCGGTTTTCCAAAGAAAACCCGCGCCGCGTCGACGCCCGATCGTGAAGCCTCCGCCTCGTGCCGGCTTCCGTCGAATGCGTTTTTTTGCCCTCGCGCCGACAGGCAAACGGTCATGGTTTTGATCGTTTGACCTGTGCGCCTCTGAAACGAAAGGAGATTCCGAGGCATGCGGAGAACATCCATTCTTCATCGCCCATTCTCTTTCCTGCGCCGCCTCGCCCCGGTTGCGGCCCTCGGACTGGCTTTCGGTCTGCTTCCGGCGGTGACGCCGCGTTTCACGGCGGCGGTCAACGCCGACACGGACGCGAAAAAGCTGTCGCCGATGGTTTCCCGACTGGTCAAGCAGGGGCGCAAGTCCCTCCAAAACGGCGAACTGGCCGAGGCCGAGCGATCCTTTCAGGAGGCTCTCAACAACGACCCGGCGGCCCATTCGGCCCGGTGCGGGCTGGCGATGACCTACCTCAAGGCCCGGCGGCTCGGCGAGGCGTTTCACGAAGCCAGGAAAGTGACCGAGGCCGCGCCGGACATTGATCAGGCTCACGCCATCATGGGACTGGCGCTGGTGCGGGGCGGCAATTTTCCGCTCGCCTACGCCGAGCTGACCACCGCGCTCAGGCTCAACAAGCGCAATGACCTCGCGCTGGCCGGAATCGCCGAGATGGCCTGTTATGAAAACCAGCTCGACACGGCTCAGAACTTTCTGATTGCCGCCCTGAACGAAAACAGCAACGAGCCGGAATACCAGTTGCTGATGGCGCGCCTCGCCTCCCGGCTGGAAAACTTCGCGGCGGCGGCGGATGCGCTGAAGATGTTTCTGCGGCTGACGCCGAAAGCCGACACCGAACGCCGCCAGCGGATTGAAGGGGTCATCCGCTTCTACAATTACCTCGGAACGACCCATATCAACGTGGTGCAGGGACATCCGGACGCGGTGATTCCGCTCGACATCCGCGGACGGCGGCCCCACGTCATGGTCAAGATCAACGGCAAGGGGCCGTTCGACTTCGTGCTCGACACCGGGGCGAGCGTCTGCGTGCTGTCGCTCAAGGCGGCGGAGCAGCTCGGCCTCAAGCCGGTGGCGTCGGGCGGTTTTGCCCGGGCGGTCGGCGGGTCGGGGACCTTCCCGATTGTGTACGGACTGGTCAAGTCCCTTGAAGTCGGTTCCGTCAAGCTGACGACCGTGCCGGTCTATCTGCGCGACCTTCAAACCGGACGAAACGCGGGCTCCGACATGGCGGACGGCTTCCTTGGGCTGTCGGCGCTGGGCGACTTCCTGGTCACCGTCGATTACAAGGATCACCAGCTTGGACTTCGCTATGCCCCGCGCAAGGAAATTGCTCCGGCGGATGCGTCGGACCTGCCGACGCCCGATCCGAGCGGTTCTTCCGTGCCGTTCCGCCTGACCGAAAGCGGTCTCATCAGCGTGGAAACCCAGCTTGAGGACGGCGCGATGCTCAATTTCATCTTCGATTCGGGGGCGAGCACGACGGTCGTCGCCGACGCGGCGGTGAACCGGCAGGGGTGGCGCGACAAGATCGTGCCGGAGCACAACGTCCGCATCGTCGGGGCGGCGGGCATCATGGAAAACGTTGCCGTGATGCAGGCGAATTCGGTCCGGGTGTTGGATCTGGTCCGGGCCAACGCCCGGCTTCCGATTCTCGATCTGACCCGGCTGAACGAATCCGCCGGATTCGAACAGGGCGGCATCCTCGGGGGCGATTTTCTGCACAACTGCCGGATTCAAATCGACTTCCGGCGTCAGATGCTGCGGATGACGCCATTGGGTCCGGGCGTGGTGCGGCGGTCGATTGCGGAAAAACCATTGGCCCAGCCGGCGCAACCGCAGCTTCAATGAAGCGTGGACCGATGCCCGGTTGTCCGCGGCGGACAGCCGGGCATCCAACGGGTTGAAAAAACCGTGACTTGACAGGCGCACGGTTGGTCAGTACCATCGGGCGCTTTCAATTCGACGTTTCGGTTGTTTGAAGTGTTTGAACCTGATCTTGCGTGGATGAACCTGGCGCTGACGGAAGCGCGGTCCTGCGCGGAACGCGGCGAAGTTCCGGTCGGCGCGGTGGTGGTAGTGGACGGTGTCA
>JAAFHI010000554.1 GCA_013298335.1 Actinomycetota bacterium | reverse complement strand
AAGGTCTATCAGGCTGTCATCAACAACCTCATCTACCATGACCCGGACCCGAGCATCGAGGACGCCCAGGGCATCGAGCCGTTTCTCGAAAACTACTACCATGCGACGCTGCGGACGCTCGGCATCGACCATCCGCGTAGCACCACCGGCGAACTCGACCTCCGCGTCCGGCTCTGGCTCGACTCGGCACTCCGGTTCAAGATCGAAAGCCCGTCCTTCCGCCACGCGATTCATTACTACCTCCTCGCGGTCGCGGAGGAAAACGACGCCAACCGCCGCCTAATCGCGACCTGGCTGCGCGGCGAAACGGTCGCTCTCAAGGACCTCCGCCGGTTCAGCATCACCGAGAAAATCGACAAAACGGTGGCTTTCAAGATGTTGCGGTCGCTGGCTCAGGCGGTGCATGAACTCGGTTTCGCCGGTCTGGTGCTGCTCTTCGACGAAGGCGACCGGATGGTCAGCCTCGGCACGAACCGCGCCGAAAAGGCCGCCTGCGACAACATCCGGGAAGTCATCGACCGGTGCGCGGGCGAAAGCCTGCCGAGCACCCTCTTCATCTACGCCGTGCCGCCCTACTTTGTGACGAATATCGCCCCGCAGTACGAGGCGCTCAGTCAGCGCATCAGTTCAAAGGTGAAGTTTTCCCGCAAGAATCCATTCAGCGTCCAGATCAGCCTCGACCACCTCGATCTGCCGGGCGAGGAACTCCTGCGCCTGCTCGGCGACCGGCTGGTGGAGGTCTTCGAAACCGCCTACGGAATGAAGTTCGACCCGGAAATCCAGAAAGCCAACATTGAGACGCTCGCCGCGTCATGTTCTTCCCTGCTGTCGGTCAGTCACCGTCGCCATTTCGTGAAATCGCTCATCGACATCCTGACCGAGCAGCGGATCGACGGCGAACGGCCCTACGATCCGGATGGGTTGAACGGCGTCATCCGCCGGGTCACCGAGCAACTCGGACGTGCGCAAGGCGGTGAATACTGATGATCGACGCGGTTGTGACCCATCCACTCTTCGGACGCGGCCTCGTCAAAGAACTTCGCAATGCTGGCCGCGAGGCTTCGGTCGCCTTCGACAACGGCATCCGGACGGTTGTGCCGATGACCATGCTGCGCCTCATAAACGGCGAGGAAGCCCAGCCGACCCGCCTCGTGCCGCCGCCCAAACGACCCGAACCGACGCCGGAACAGCTTCGCGCCTATGACGCGCGCCGCACGGTCGAGGCCCTGCGCTACGGTATCGTCCCGAACCGGCGCATCCGGGAACTGAGCGTCGGTCTTCAGGGCCCGTTGAGCAGTCTCCACCGCGCGTTTGAAACCGTCGAGAAAGACGGCGGCGACGTTCGGGTCGTCATCGGCGAATACGGCTCGGGGAAAAGCCACTTTTTCGAACTCACCGCCCGCGAGGCCCTCGACCGCGATTTTCTGGTGGCGACCACGAGTCTCGACCTTCAGGAAGTGCCGCCGAACCGTCCCCAGCGGATTTACAACTCGCTCATCAAGTCTCTCCAGTTCCCCGACAAACCCGGCGAACGCGGGCTGACTTCCCTGCTCGACGCGGTTGTTTCAAACCCGACCGATTTCGCGGAAGTTCTCGAATCGGTCCGCGGCACCATCTTCGCGACCGTGCTGCGGAATTATCAGGAACTCCGGAACGCGCCCGGCGAGGCCCTGCAAACGCTGCTCGACTGGATCACGGGCGAAAAGGTCTTCATCGCCGATGTCCGGAAAATCCTGCCGCACCGGAACGCGGATTATCCGGTCATCGCGCTGTCCACCATGACGACCAGCGCCGATCAATACTGTTACCTCCTGAGCGGGTGGGGCTGGATCGCGACCAAACTCGGTTACAAGGGCATCGCGCTCCTGATCGACGAATCGGAGCACTACAGCCTCCTGACCCAGCGCGGCAAGGAACGCGCCGACAATCTCTTCAAGGGGTTGATCTATGCCTGCACCGCTGGGCAGGAAACCTGCCGGATTCAGGAAGGCGACCTCGAACATCACCATTCCAAGCCCCACGAATTCCGCCTCAAATCCAGAAGCCACCTGCTCGCCCTCTTCGCACTGACGCCAACCGCCAACACCTTCAATTACGGACGCTGGCTGCCGGAAGACCGGACCGTCGCGCTCGGCACCCGCTGGGAAGCCGGCGAGGTCGAGGAATTGATGTCGCGGTTGTACGTGCTACATCGTCAGGCGTACGGCTACGACCGGAGCGAGGCCCTGCTCGACGTTTCCGCCGGCCTGCTCGAATGCCTCGAATCGCGGCTCATCAATCTTCGGCAAATGATTCGACTGGCGATGGAAATGTACGACCGATGTTTCGCCCACCCCGACTACTCGGCGACCGAGGCGGTCGAGGAAGTCCGGCGCGCGCTGCTGGGACACTGAAGGCAGTGGCCAGTAGTCAGCGGCCAGCAGCCAGTGGTCAGTAATTGGTCGCTTTCAGTCGCTTTTTCTTCCTGCTGGTTGCTGACCACTGACTACTGGCTACTGGCTACTGGCTACTGACTACTTCCCCGCCATGTCTTCCTTCAAGGACCGCCTTCCCCATGCGTGGGACGCTTTTCTGTCACGGTTCGGGCGTCCGACCGCGATCCAGCGGGCCGCGCTCGAACCGCTGCTCGCGGGCGAAAACTGTCTGTTGAACAGCGCCACGGCGGGCGGAAAAACCGAGGCGGCCTTTGCCCCGCTGGTCGAACGGCTGAAACGGTCGGGACCTTCGTCGGGGTTGTGCATTCTCGCCATCGCGCCGACCCGCGCGCTCACGGCTGACCTTCAGCGCCGCCTCGCGGGGCCGCTCGAACGCGCCGCCTTGCGCCTCGCCGTCAAGACCGGCGACACCCCCGATCCGTTCGCCAAATTCATTCCCGAAATCCTGATTACGACGCCGGAATCGCTCGATTCCCTGCTCGCCAACCGTCCGCGCAGTCTGGTCGGAGTCACGACCGTGGTTCTCGATGAAATCCACGCGCTCGACAACACCCCGCGCGGCGATCATCTGCGAATCCTGTTGAATCGTCTCCGGCGGTTGAAACGGTACGCCTTCGAAAAGGGCGACGCGCCCTCACCCGCGATTCAGTACTGCGCCATGTCGGCCACCGTGGACGCCCCCGAAACGCTCGCCCGGCGCTACTTCCCCAACCCGACGATTGTTTCCGTCCCCGGGAACCGCTTCCTCACCGCCGAATTCGAAACCTTTGACGGGGAACTTTCCCTGCGGGCGCTTTTTTCGGTCGCCCGGTTCACGGAGCGAAAAAAATTCCTGATTTTCTGTCGAACCCGTGCCGAGTCGGAACGCTGGGGCACGACGTTTGCCGAGGGAACGCCCTTCGGCGGCAAAGTGTTCGTCCATCACGGCAGCCTTGCGGCCCAGGAACGCCGCCGCGTCGAGGCGGAATTTTTGAACGCAAGCGCGGCGGTGTGTTTCGCGACCAATACACTCGAACTCGGCATCGACATCGGCGATGTGGATTGCGTCGTCCTCATCGGGCCGCCCGATTCCCTCGCCTCGTTTCTGCAACGGATCGGACGCGGCAACCGGCGCACCGACCGCACCGAAGTGGTCTGTTTTTCCAGTTCGGATTTCGAGGAAGCCGTCTTCATGGTGTACGTCAGGGCGGCGGTTGAAGGCCGCGTCACGGTCGGCACCCATCCGGGAAGCGCGCCGGAGTACTGGTTTCGCCCGTCCATTGTCGTCCAGCAGTTGTGTTCCTATTTGAAACAGACCC
>JAAFHI010000236.1 GCA_013298335.1 Actinomycetota bacterium | reverse complement strand
TCGGTGCGGCGGGATGGTTTCTCGGCATCGAGCCCGCAATGTACTCAATGCTTACCTATCTGGCGGCTTCGCGGACGACCAACTTCATTCTCTACGGCGTCGAGGAATACACCGGCGTCGTGATCGTCTCCGCCGAAAGCGAACTGCTCAAGGCGGCGCTGCTGAATGAACTCGGGCGCGGCGTGACGGTCTATCGCGGCAAGGGCGGCTTCACCGAAACCGAGCAGGAAATTCTCTTCTGTGTGGTCACGCGCCTCGAAATCCCGCGCCTGCGGACGATTCTCGCGGCCATCGACCCCTCGGCCTTCACGGTCTTCTCTCCGGTCAACGATCTCCAGGGCGGCATGGTCAAGCAGCGGGCGCACTGAAGAGAATGCGGAATGCGGAATGCGGAATATCGAATGCGGAATCCAGAGAATATTCTGAGTTCTGCCCTTTCGTCTGGCATTTCTCTGACTTGAAAGCAGGAATCCTGATGATTCCGCATTCGATATTCCGCATTCCGCATTCTCTTCCCCCGGAACCAATTTCCCGGCCCGGCGTCAGTAGCGGCAAATCAATTTCTCCCCTCCGAGGTGGATGACCATGTCGAACCCGTACCGTTTTCGCGGTCTCATTCTTTTTCAACTTCTGCTGCTCGCCGGTGCCGCGCTGGTGGCGTCCGTCGGCGAGGCCCGCGCGCAGGGCATCATGATTCCGCGCGAGCGCGACATGATTCGCCGTCCGCCGCATCCGGGGCCGCGACCGATTCCGCCGGTGCTCGCGATTAAAAGCATCAAGATTACAACGACCATCAAAAATCAGGTCGCCGAAACCCACGTCGAGCAGGTCTTTCGCAACGACACGCCCTACACGCTCGAAGGGACCTACTGTTTTCCGATTCCGGAAAGCGCGACGTTCGTCGAGTTCGCCATCTGGGACGGTTCGCGGCGGCTCGCGGGCGAAGTCGTCGAACGCGGCAAGGCGCGGCAGATTTACAACGACATCGTGCGGACGATGCGCGACCCCGGATTGCTCGAATACGTCGGCAAGGATCTGTTTCAGGCGAGCGTCTTTCCGATTCCGGGACATTCCGACAAGAAAATCGAATTGAGATATTCGCAGGTCCTCGAAGCGCAGGGCGGCACGGTCCGTTATCGCTATCCGCTCGGCAGCGGGCAACGCGCGCTCAACGCCCCGGCGCAGTCGGTGGTCGGTACGGTCGAAATCGAATCGGCGGCGGCGCTGAAGGCGGTCTACTCGCCGAGCCACGGCATCGACGTGAAACGCGACGGCGAAAAGAAGGCGCGGCTGAGTTTCGAGGTCACCGGCGCGAAAGCGACCGAGGATTTTCAGTTGTACTACGGTCTGGGCGACAAGGATTTCGGCCTGAGCCTCGTCACGCACCGCGAGCCCGGCAAGGACGGCTATTTCATGCTGATTCTCGCGCCCAAGACGAATCTCGGCGAGAACGAGCGGCTGCCGAAAGACATCGTGTTCGTCTTCGACACGTCGGGTTCGATGAGCGGCGAGAAAATCGAGAAGGCGCGCAACGCGCTCAAGTTCGGGCTTGAATCGCTCGGTCCACAGGATCGGTTCAACGTCATCCGCTTTTCGGGCGAGGAACATCTCTTCGACGCCGGACTGATTGCGGCGTCGCCCGACAACCTCAAGCGGGCGAAGAAATTCGTCGAGGATTTTCGCGCCGAAGGCGGGACCAATATTTATGACGCGATGCTGACGGGGCTGAAGCAGTTCGGCGAGCGGGGCGGGGATCGTCCGCGGATGCTGGTGTTTCTGACGGACGGCCTGCCGACCGTCGGCACGACCGATGCCAAAGCCATCGAGGCCGCGACGACCAAGGCCAACGATTTCGGCGCGCGGATTTTCACCTTCGGCGTCGGATATGACGTGAATACAAAACTGCTCGACGCCATCGCGCGCGAAAACCGCGCGGTGAGCGATTACATCGAGCCCAACGAAGACCTCGAAGCGAAAGTCTCGACGTTCTTCGGAAAGGTCAATTACCCGGTGCTTTCCGACATCAAGCTCGACTTTGGCGGCGTCGATACTGATCTCGTCTACCCGCGCGCGTTGCCTGATCTTTTCCGAGGCGGACAGCTCGTACTGGTCGGACGCTACAAGGGCGACGATCGGGCGGCGGTCATGCGTCTGCGCGGAAACGCGGTCGGGCGCGAGCGGACCTTCGTTTATGAAGGCCAGGTGTTCAAACGCATCGAACAGGACAACGCCTTCCTGCCGAAACTGTGGGCGACGCGGCGCGTCGGCGCGCTGCTCGAACAGATTCGCGTGAACGGCGAAAACAAGGAACTGGTGGATGAGATCGTGTCGCTCGGCACGAAGCACGGCATCGTCACGCCGTACACCTCATTCCTCGCGACCGAGGGACAACCGATGGCGGAAGACGGGACAACTCGACGGACCAACAACCAGGAAAGAGCCAGACGGGAAGGATTTCGTGACGGTGTGGGCGGCGTCCCCGGTCGCGGTGTCGGAAGCGGCCGCGCGGCCAACGCACCGGCGCCTTCGATGAAGGCCGAATCGGGCGAAAGCGCGGTTCGGGCCAGCAAGGACGAAAAGAAACTGCGCGACGCCGACAAGGTCGGGACCGACCAGACCGCGACATTGAAGGCCGTCGGCGTGAAGACCTTCGAGCTGCGTAACGGCGTCTGGGTTGACACCGAATTCGACGAAGCGAAGAAACTTCCGGTCAAGGAAGTGAAGTTCGGCAGCGACGAATATTTCGCGCTGGTGGGCAAGACACCGAAACTGGCCGATTACTTCGCCCTCGGTACGCGGGTGATCGTGGTCGTGGACGGCACGGTGTATCGCGTCGTCGAGTAAGCGGACATGCTTCTTTGAAGTTCGGCGCGGAAAAAGGTAACGATTCACCTCAGTTTCCGCGCCGATTCGAGGAAATTGTGCCTTCGCAATACTTTTACAATAATTAGACGTAAGGTTAAGGTTCAGCAGGCGGGTACCGATGTCTCAAGTGGCGTGACGGCTGAACTTTTTTGTACTGGGCGGGCAGGACAATGCAGGATGCCCGGTACAAATGCGAGACACGGTTTCCCGCTTCTGTTTTTTCTCCCGCCTTAAAAGAAAATGCGGAATGCGGAATATCGAATGCGGAATGAAAAACGTTGCTTTTTCTTCCTTCGACATTCGATATTCCGCATTCCGCATTCCCTTCCCCGATTGAAGAGGGGAGTTTATTTAAGGTGCGCGCGCCGTTGTCCCAACCTGACATCGAAGTCCGTTCCGTGACCAAGCGATTCGGTGAATTCGTCGCTGTCGCGAATATTTCGCTGACCGTCGAAGCCGGGGAATTCCTGACGCTGCTCGGGCCTTCCGGATGCGGGAAGACGACGCTCCTTCGGATGATCGCCGGATTCGAAACGCCCGATGACGGCAGCGTCATTCTCGGTGGGGAAGACGTCACCCATCTGCCGCCCCATCGCCGCAACGTCCATACGGTGTTTCAGCACTACGCGCTGTTTCCGCACATGACGGTCGCGCGCAACATCGCCTTCGGCCTCGAACAAAAGAAACGTTTTTCAAAAACCGAGATTGCCGCGAAGGTCGCCGCCGCGATGGAGATGGTCGAACTCGACGATCTCGGCGACCGCCTGCCGCGCCAGTTGTCGGGTGGACAGCAGCAGCGCGTCGCCATCGCGCGGGCGCTCGTGTGCGAGCCGCGCGTGCTGCTGCTCGACGAACCGCTCGGCGCGCTCGACCAGAAACTCCGCCGTCAGATGCAGATTGAATTGAAGTCGCTCCAGCGGCGCACCGGCATCAGCTTCGTGTTCGTGACGCACGACCAGGAAGAGGCGCTCACGATGTCGGACCGCATCGCGGTTCTGAACAAGGGGAAAATCGAGCAGCTCGCCGCGCCGCGCGAACTCTACGAACGACCGCGGACGGAATTCACCGCGTCATTTATCGGGACGTGCAATCTGCTGCGTGGGACCGTCTGCGCCTGCAATGGGGATTCCTTCGCGATGAAACTCGCCGACGGCATCGTTTCAATTCCGGTCACCGAGGGCCTGACGGTCGGTTCTTCCGTCACGCTGGCCGTCCGCCCGGAGAAAATCGCGCTTTCAACGGGCGATGAGTCCGGTCTCGCCGGAACGGTTCGCGAACAGGTCTACCTTGGCGACACGACCCACTGGTACGTCGAACTTTCCGACGGTCAGCGCGTCACGGTGTTCGCTCCCAACGACGGACGCGCCGCAACGGAAACATTCCGTGTCGGCGCGTCGGTAAAGGTCGGGTGGTCGGTGGGGAGCGGCGTTGTGGTAGCAGTTAGTGGTCAGTAGTTAGCAGTTAGATTTTGCTCGTTACTGACTGCTGACTGCTGACTGCTGGCCACTGACTACTGCTTTTCCTCGATCGTGTTCGGGCGGTCGCCCGCATAGAACGCATACTTCCCGGCAATGTTTTCGTAGCCCTTTTTCGGCGTCGGGTAGACCCACGCGACGTTCTTGACCGTGTTGGTGCCGTCGGAAAAGTTCACCCAGTTGCAGGTGCCCTTGTAGGAACAGGTGTAGGTGCTGTCGGTCACGACCAGAACGTCGGAGTTGATCGCCGACGGGTCGAAGTACCAGTTGCCTTCAAACGACGCGACTTTCGCCGCGTCGTCCGCTGAAGCCAGAATCGTGCCGGTTTTCCGGTCGCGAATCGTGATTTTCATTCAAACTCCATTAGCCGGCTGCCGCGGGCGTATCCCCGGACCGGATGTCAGGTACCTTTTCCTCGCTCGACCATTGCGAACCGTCGAACGACCGCAGGTAGACGTTGTTCGAACCGCCGCCCTTGTAGGCGACATAGAGCCGACCGTTCAACTTGAACAGGCTCGGCGGGCTGTTGGTTTCGGATGAACCGATCTTGCTCTCGCCGCTCCACCGGCTGCCGTCCCAGCGTTGCCAGTAGAGGCTTTTCGAGTTTTCGCCGCGATAGACGACATAGAGCGAATTCTGAAAGGCGATGATCGCCGGGGCGTTGGCCGAACTCGCCTGCGGCAGGCGGCTTTCCGTTGACCACGACCGGCCATCGAAGCTGCGCAGCACGATCCGGTTGGACCTCACGCCGCGATAGGCGATGAACAGTTCGCCGTGGAACGTCGTCAGCACCGGCGTGTTGCGCGATTCGGAGTTCGGAACCTTATATTCCGGCGACCAGCCGCCGTTGTCGTAGGTCCGGGTGTAGATGTTCGGCGATCCCACGCCCTTGTAGGCCACGATCAGGCGTCCGCGATAGAACGCGAGACTCGGCGAATCGTTGGTCTGGGAACTGCCGAGCGTTTCCTCGGGCGACCAGCCGTTGCCGTCGTTGTAGCGAATGATGATCTTGCTGGAACTGCGGCCCTTGTAGGCGAGGATGAGCCGGTTGCCGCGCCGGATGAGCGCCGGGGCCACGTTGCTTTCGGCGTTCTGGACGCGCTCGCCAGCCGACCACCGCTGGCCGTTGTAAATCGAAAAGAGAATGCGCTCGTTGTTGGCGGCGCGGTAGGCGAAATAGATGTCGCTGTCGCGGTAGTAGTTTTCGTCGTAGTCGCCGTCCCGGTCCTGAAAGCGCTGGGCATTTCCCGTCAGCGGGGCCGCGGACAGGAAGGCGAGCAGCAGAAAGAAAACGGCTGAAATGTGTTTGAATCGTGACATATCAAAAGGACTCCTGAGTTGAAGTAAAGCCTCCGTTGTCACGGTACGACGTGCGAACCGGTCCTTGAGGATGCCTCGCTCATTTCTCGCGGACCTTCTCGGTGATTGCGGACAAGTCTTTATCGTTGGGCATCACGAAAATACAGCGCCCGCTGCTTCGTTCCGCCCAGATTTCGCCGATGTCACGCTTCTCCCTGGCCTCATCCGCCGTCCACAGATGCGCCCCCTTATATTCAACGACCAATACGCGCCCGTCCTTCAATTTACAGATGAAATCCGGATAAAACTTGTTCTTCGAGGTTTGGAGCCAGAAAGAGAAACCAGGTTTTTGAACCGGGTTGCGGACCCAATACTCAACTTCCTTCATTTGATCCAGAAAGCGCGCGCAGT
>JAAFHI010000535.1 GCA_013298335.1 Actinomycetota bacterium | reverse complement strand
GGCTGGTAAACCGTTTTTGAACGCTTCCGCCGTGAAAACCTCTCTCCCGTCTCGAATTCGGCCCGGTTTCGACCGTCCCGGATGTCGAACGCCGGGAGTACGGCATCCATCACACCTTCCCAATGGAGTGCGCGCAATGGGCATCAATCTCACCAAAGGACAACGCATCGACGTCGGACTGCAAAAGGTCGGCGTCGGACTGGGCTGGGACCCGAACCAGACCACCGGATTCGACTTCGACCTCGACGCTTCGGCATTCATGCTCGGAGCGAACGGGAAAATTCCCGCCGATGAGTATTTCGTCTTCTACAACAACAAACTCTCGCCCGACGGCGCGGTGGTCGGCGCCGACGACGACCAGACCGGCGGCAGCAGCGATGGCGACGACGAAACCATCATGGTCGATCTGACCAAGGTCACCCCGGCGGTTCAGGAAATCGTCTTTACCGTCACGATTCACGACTTTCAGACCCGCCGCCAGAACTTCGGCCAGGTCCGGAATTCCTTCATCCGCATTTACGACGCCGTCGGCAACTCGGAACTCGCCAAGTACGAACTCGATGAAGACTTCTCCATCGAATCGGCGGTCGAATTCGGACGGCTCTACCGTCGCGACGGCGGCTGGCGGTTCGAAGCCATCGGCAAGGGTTACCAGGGCGGACTCGAAACGCTGGTCAACAAATACGCCGGGTAGGAGTTGTTCAACCCACCGCCCCCTTGCCCTGCCCTCAAGGACAGGGCTATTGAAAAAAAGCCTCGTGAACGAGGCTCAAACCAATTTTTCAATCTCTGAGCCCCGTTCACGGGGCTTGAAGCGAAATAGCCCTGTCCTTGAGGGCAGGGCTACCGGCAACTGGACGGTGACGCCGGGTAATCGAGCCAATTCATGCGAAAACTGCCCGTGTATCTCCTGCTGGACACGTCCGCGTCGATGGACGGCGCGCCGATGACCGCGCTGGAAGTCGGATTGCGGACGCTCCTGAGCGCCCTTCGCCAGGACCCGCTCGCGCTCGAAACGGTCTACCTGTCGGTCATCACCTTTGACCGACAGGCCCGGCAGGTCGTCCCGATGACCGAGATTGCGGCCTTCATCCCGCCAGTACTCGTCACCGGCCCGGCCACCGCCCTCGGCGACGCGCTCCGGCTGACCGCCCAGCGCAGCGACGTCGAAGTCGCCCGCTCGTCCGCGACCGTCAAGGGCGACTGGAAACCGATGGTTTTCATCATGACCGACGGGAGTCCGACCGACGACTGGCAGGCCGGGCTGGCGGAATTCAAAAAGCGTAATTTCGGCGCCGTCATCGCCTGCGCCGCCGGACGCGGGGCCCGCACCGACGTCCTCAAACGGATCACCGACACGGTCGTCGAAATCGACACCGCCGACTCGACGACCCTGCTCGCCTTCTTCCGCTGGGTTTCGGCCTCGGTCGCCACCAACAGCCAGCGCGTCGGCGGAAACGGCAAGGAAATCACCGCGATGGACGAACTTCCGCCTCCTCCGAAGGAAATCCGGGTCGTTCTTTGAAGAAAATGCGGAATGCGGAATATCGAATGCGGAATATAAGAACCCGGAATGACCAAAGAAAATCAGTGGAATCTGAAAACCAGAACAAAGAGTTTTGCCCTTCGGATTATCCGGCTGTTTTGTTCTTTGCCAAAAACGACGGAAGCACAGGTTCTCGGAAAGCAGTTGCTTCGAAGTGGAACATCAGTCGGCGCATAATACCGAGAAGCCGACCGGGCCAAGTCGATGGCCGATTTCATCAGTAAAATGGAAGGTTCGCTTCAAGAGCTTGATGAGACGGTTTATTGGCTGGAACTGCTCGTTGAAAGCGGCCTCGTCCGCGAACCCCTGCTAAAACCGCTCCTTGAAGAGGCAAATGAACTGATTTCGATTTTTGTTTCGTCCATTAAAACTGCCCGCGCCAAATTACAAAAACAATAACTTTCCGATATTCCGCATTCGATATTCCGCATTCCGCATTCTCTGAAAGGTTCGCCATGTCTCGCCGACTTCCGGTTTATCTGCTGATCGACACGTCCGGCTCGATGAAGGGTGAACCCATCGAATCGGTCAATATCGGCCTGCAAAGCATGCTGACCTTTCTGCGCCAGGACCCCTTCGCGCTTGAATCGGTTCACCTGAGCATCATCACCTTCGACCGTGACGTGAAACAGGTTTTACCCCTGACCGAACTGAGTGCGGTCACCCTGCCGCGCATCGTCACCCCGGATTCCGGCCCGACCCATCTCGGCGAAGCGTTGCGGGCCGTCTGTGAGGCGGTGGATCGCGAAGTTTTTCGTTCGAACGCCGACCAGAAGGGCGACTGGATGCCGCTCCTGTTTGTGATGACCGACGGAAGTCCTTCTGATCTGATGGTTTACAATACGCAGGTGCTCGAAATCAAAAAGCGGAAGTTCGCCAACATCATCGCCTGCGCCGCCGGTCCGAAGGCCAAGGAAAGTTATCTGAAGGAACTGACCGACCACGTCGTCCACCTCGACACGACCGACAGCGCCACGTTCGGGCAGTTTTTCAAATGGGTGTCGAGCACGGTCACCACCGGCAACCGCAGCCTCGGCGCGACCGTCCCGCTAACGCTTCCGCCGCCGCCGCCCGAGATAAAAATCGTCGTCTGAAGTCATTTTTTTCGCCACGGATTTCACGGATGACACGGATTCGGAATTAAAGAAAAAACCCGTCCGGAAGATGAGAGGTGGAAATGCGCCGACTCCCGATTTTCTTCGTACTCGACGTTTCGGAATCCATGATCGGTCGCCCCATCACGGAAGTCGAAGCCGGCATCAACGGCCTGGTGAAATCGCTGCGGCAGGACCCCTACGCGCTGGAAACCGCCTACCTCTCCATCATCGCCTTCGCCGGACGCGCCAAAACGCTGACGCCGCTCACCGACGTCGTCTCGTTTCAGACGCCGCGCCTGCCCATCGGCGGCGGCACGTCGCTCGGCGCGGCAATCCGCCACCTTTCCAGCGAACTCGACACCAAACTTCACCGCAACGACGGCACGCGCAAGGGCGACTGGAAACCGATCATCTTTCTCTTCACCGACGGCGTACCGACGGATGAACCCGATTTGGTCATCCGCGAATGGGAACGCACCCGGCGCGACGCGACCAACCTCGTCGCGGTGTCGGTCGGCAACAACGCCGACGTGCGGACGCTCCGGCGGCTGACGAATCAGGTGATTGTCCTCGACGACGCCCCGCCCGAAGCCTTCCGCGAGTTTTTCAAATGGATTACCGCCTCGGTGGCCACATCGAGCCGCAAGGTCGAGACGACCGGCGACGACCGCTTCGACGCCGGGAAACTCGACGAACGCTACGCCAAAGCGCCGACCACCGACGGCCCGCCGCGGAAACACCTGCTCGACGACAATTTCGTCGTCCTGCGGGCCAAATGCGGCCAGTCAACCGCGCCCTACCTCATCAAATTCCGCAAACATCCCGGCGCGGACCAGTGGCCGGAATTTCTCGACGACAGCGCCTTCGCCCGGTCGGTCAATCCGTTTCACGGCCCGACCTATCTGCTCGACGGGGCCTATCCCCTGCCGTCGCCCAATGAATACGCCGAACTCTCCGCCGCCGAAGCGGGCTACACGGTGGCCTCGAACGACCTCAACGGAAATCCGTCCTGTCCGTGCTGCGGCAACCGGTACGGGTTCGCCACCTGTTCCTGCGGCGGCGTCCACTGCGTTTCCGGCACCGGCGCAAACCGCTGTCCCTGGTGCGGCAAAATGGGGACCTACGTGATGGGAACGGACGATGACAACGACGTGATTTCGCGCGGCCTTGGTTCATGAGTCTTGG
>JAAFHI010000385.1 GCA_013298335.1 Actinomycetota bacterium | reverse complement strand
CTACTGACCACTGACCACTGACTACTGACCACTGACTACTGGCTACTGGCTACTGGCTACTGGCCACTCGGTTTCGCCAGCGCCAACAGCGACTCCATCACCTTCCGCTTGGCCTCGCCCGTCGGCGGCGCGAGGTGGAAGGCTTCCGAAAAGTACAACCCGTCAGCCGCCAGCCGGATCACGGTCGCCACCGCCGGGTCGATGCCGTCGTTCAGGCACTTTTCATCCCAGATTTCATATTCCTTGTAGACATCCGCCAGAAGTCCGGTATCGCTCGAAATCGCCACCAGAAATCCCGCGACGTCGCCCTGCGTGAGCCCGAGCGTGGCATACTCCTCGGCGTCGTAATTCGCGAAACACGAACGGATGTAGGCCCGCAGCCACCGTCCCGGCAGTTCCGGCGTCGGGTCGCGCTCGAATTCCCAATCCATCGCCCGATTCCATTCGGCGATGAACTGCGCGACCAGTCCCTTGATGAGCGCGTCCTTGCTCGGAAAGTGGTAGAGCAATCCGCCCTTGCTCACGCCCGCCTCGCGCGCGACCGCGTCGAGCGTGAGCGACGACACGCTGCCCTGCTGCACCACCCGGATCGCCGCCCGGAGGAGGTTTTCGCGGGTTGAAATCGGGGACTTTTCGTCCTTCATTGTTCGGTTCCGTCCTTAATATAGAAGGGACCAAAATTACGCCGCCGGCAGCACACCCACCTGCCGCAGCAGCGTCGCGAGGTCCCAGTAATCGGATTGACGGTGGATTTTACCATCCTTGAACTGGACAACCGAAACGCCGCGAACCGAAAACCGTTTTCCCGTCGCGGGCAGCCCCGGCCAGTCGCCCGTGTGGACACCCGACATCGTCCATTCCATCACGCCGCGTTCGTCGTCGTGGTTCATCGGACCGTTTTCGACCGTGAATTCCGAAAAGGCGTGGAGGGTGCCGTGGAAGAACTGCGCGAGTTCATCCTTCGAGGTACAGATTTTGGAAAAGGTCACGTCCTCGAACCGGAAATCGTCGGCATAGCTCGAAAGGTAGAGATCGAGATTGCCGGTGCTCCATCCGTTTGAAACACCGTTTATCGCATCACGTACAGCCGCCATTGGTTTTTACCTCGGAGAGAAAATTTAAAACCGACCGTCCAGTCGGTACAGTTCGATTTTTACCGTCCAGCCGGTACAGTTGTCAAACAAATTTCCCTCCGTAAACTTTTCGGCGTGGGCATCCCGAGCGGAAAGCCCGTTGAGAACCAGCACGCTTCAAAAAGTGAATTTGGTTTCCCGGCGGTCATTTCCGGATTGCGGTCAGGCGACCTCCGCGGCTCGCGGGTGTCGGACGCAACCGGAACACGCGCCAGGTTTTAACTTATGGGAATGTCGAAAAAGTCGTCGCGCCGCATCCTGATTGACGGCCACCCCTATCGCTGGGCGTTTTCGCCAGATTCCGGGTACGGCGTCGTCATCGTTGAATCCGAAACGTCGAATGGCCAGCGATTGGTGGCCTATTGCCTGCCCTACCCGGACGCAACCGGTCAAAAAATTCACCGAAGCGTCACGCCTGGGGCGGTGTCCAGATTGGTGAAAAGGGCACTGGAAACCGGTTGGGAGCCGAATGCCGCCGGTTACGGGGAATTCCGCATCCCCGACGCGGATTCATGGATTTGGGAGACGGATGCTTCAGGTGGGAAAACTGCGCCGGAGTGATTGTTCACCGCCGAACCGGATGCGGCGAGTCCGGCTTCACCGCATCCGGCTTCTCCTCGACCGGGATGGCTCGCAGCGTCCGGTCCCCTTCTTCCGGAATCAGATCGAACCCGAGCCCTCCCGTTTTTTCCTCCTGGTCAGTGCCTCGCGGCTTCCGTGCCGAAGTGGCCGCCCGGCGCAGCCCGGCATTGGTGGCCGGGGCGTCGCTGCTTCCCCAAACGTTCAGCAGGAAGCGGAAGCGGCGGATGCTCGGCATCGCGACGACGAACCGAATCGTGGCGGACTGCCCCGGCGCGAGCGTCGGGACGGGAAGCGGCAGCGGCGTGGCGCCGTCCGTCGTCTGGCGATCACCCGCGAGGCCGCCCGCGAGGCAGGTCGCCCCGTCGGCGGACAGCATCCGGAAGGGCACGGCGGGCGGAGCCGTTCCTGCCGAATGGCTCAATTCAAGAATCTGGACGTACGGATTGTAGAGCGTCTGTCCGCTCGTGTTGGTCAGCGTCGCGACCATCACGTAGTCATTCGCGTACATCGGCGAACAACTCGGGGGTTGGACGGTCGCCGACGTAATCGCCAGCCCGACGGAGGCGTTCACGATCACCGACGGGTCCTGCGTGACCGTGAAGGTCTGCCCGTTGACGGACAGCGTGGCCGTCCGCAGAGTTTCGGTCTGGTTGGGCGTGATTGTGAACGTCACGTCACGCGAACCGTTTCCGTTGAGCGACGATGGATTCGACAGCCAGTCCGGCAGGCCGGAAATGCTCCACTGACAATCATTTCCGGTCGTGATGGTCAGCCGCCCAGTGCCGCCCGACGCCGGGAACGACGCGCCGGAAGACGACAGCGTCACGCCGCAGGTCGCCGTGGTGAAACTCCGTTCGACGGTTCGGGACCGACCGAACTGGTTCACCGCCTCGACCACGAAGTAGTACGTCTGGCCGGTCGCCAACCCGTTCAGCGTCGTGGAAACGGGTTGCGGCGTCGCGCCGGTCATCGGAGTCGCCCCGGCCTGCGCGGCGAAGGGATAGGGACCGCCGGGGGTCGTGCCGTACAGAAACGCCGCGTTCGTTTCAAGCCCGTTCGGATTGACCGTTCCCGCGAGGGTGGCCGTCTGCGCGCCGACGCCGGTAGCTGGTACCGTGCTCACGGCTGGGCGGCAATCGTTCACCGCCACCGATTTCGTGACCGTCCGGACGCAACCGCCGGGGAACGTCGCTTCAAGGGTCAAAATGACCGTTCCCGCGGACGTGGGGTTGTAAATGATTTCCCACTGGTTGTTTGAGCTGGTGATGAAGCCGTTTGAAATGGACCAGCGGTACGCCGTCGCGCCCGCCGGGCCGGTGGCCCGAAGTCCCGTCGTGCCGAAACAGACGGCGTTGTCGCCCGCAATCGCCAGCCCGCCCCCGGTGACGGTCAACGAGGCTGCCCGTGACTGCAACGACCCGCACCCGGCGGTCAGCACGCAGCGATAGCGCGTTCCGTTCAATGCGCCGGGAATGCCGGTGACGGTCAGAGCCGGCCCGGTCGCGCCGGAATAGCCGCCGCCGTCATTCACATCGACGAATCCGTTTCCGGAATCCGCCTGCCACTGGTAGCCGGCAACCACGCCGGTCGCCGCGACCGTGAAGGTGGCGTTTCCGCCCTCGCACGCCCCCGCGTCGGTCGGCTGCGTGGTCAGCGTCACCC
This sequence comes from Actinomycetota bacterium, assembly GCA_013298335.1. Classification (GTDB taxonomy): domain Bacteria; phylum Acidobacteriota; class Blastocatellia; order Chloracidobacteriales; family Chloracidobacteriaceae; genus JAAFHI01. The sequence goes on along the minus strand of JAAFHI010000385.1, from coordinate 1,393 downwards.
CGCCGCCCGTGCCGACGGTCAGCGTCACGGTGTTGGAATCCACCGTGGAACAGTTGTTGTAGGCGAAACACCGGTAGGTCCCGGCATCCGCCGCCGTCACGGACGACAAGGTCAGCGTCGGACCATAGCCGGCGAAAACATTCCCGTTCTTGAACCAGACATGTTCAAGGCTGCCCGGCGCTTCGGCGCGGAAAGTGACCGCGCTTCCCGCGCAGACCGTCTGACTTACCGGCTGAACGGTGAATGCCAGCGCCGCATTGTTGAACGTGACGCTGGTTGCTCTCGAAACCACCGTCGTGCAGCCATTCGAGATGACGCAGTCGTACATCCCGGAATTTTGCTCGAATGGCTCAATGTAAAGGCCCGAAAAGTTGCCGTTGAGATTCGGAAAATCCACCCCGTTGCGACGCCACCGATAGGTCGTGGTCGGGGTTTCGCCACTCACCCCGATGTACAGGGTGAAGGGCTGAAAAGCATCCGGACAGTCTCCCATTGATTCGGGCAGGTCCTGGGTGATTTCAAGCGGCTGATCGACCGTGAGGACGGCTGGCCGCGACACGGTCGCGCACCCGCCTGCGCCGGTCAGCAGGCAGTCATAGGCCCCGGCGTTCGCCGCCGCCACGCTCGCGATGATGAAGGTCGCGCCGGTCGCGCCGGAAATCGGCGTTCCGTTTTTCCGCCACTGGTAGGCCGTCGCCCCCGTCGCGGTCACGTTGAACGTCGCCGGACTCCCCACGCAAACCCCGAAACTGCCGGTCTGCGCCGAAATGACCGGGGATTGCGCCGCCGTCACCGTCAGCACTCCAGACAGCGAAGCCGTCGAATTGCACGAGGCGGTCAGCAGGCACCGGTAGGAATTTCCATTGAAGTTCGCCGGAATGCCCTCGACCGTCAGCGTCGCGGTGTTCACGCCGGAATAGCCGCCCGCGTTTTGAAGATTGGCGAAGCCGTTTCCGGAATCCACCTGCCACTGAAAATCGGTCGTCCCGGTCACGGTCACCGAGAAATTGGCCCGTCCGCCGACGCAGGCGGTCGCGGGGGACGGCTGGCCGGTCACGGCCACCGCTCCGCGTACGGTCAATGTCACCGCGTTCGAGTCGAGCGAATGGCAGACGTTTCGGACCTGGCAAAAGTACACGCCGGAGTCACTTTCCTTTGCGTTCGAAACCGTCAGCGTCGAACCCGACCCGATCGGACCGGACACGCCGACCTTGTACCATTTGAAATCGGCCTCCCCGATGTAGGGACCGGCGGCGGCGGTAAAGGTCTTCGATTCGCCCCCGCAGATGACGCCGCCGAGCGGCTGGAGGCTGTAGGTCGGAGGCGCGTCAATCACCGTGACGCGGGCCGTTCCCGAAACCGCCGAGCAGGAACTGTTTGAAATGACGCAATC
>JAAFHI010000191.1 GCA_013298335.1 Actinomycetota bacterium | reverse complement strand
TGCGCCTTTGTGTTCATAAAAAAACATGCCTCGTACTTTTTCCAAGGAATCGCCCGCCGCGCTCGGCTTTCGCCACCCGGCAGAATTTGAACCGCAGGAAGCTATCTGGCTTGGCTTCCCGCATAACCGAATGGATTTTCCCGGCAAGCTCGCGCCGGTGCAGTGGGTTTACGGTGAAATCATCCGCCGACTTGCGCCGGGACAGAAGGTCCGGATCGTCGTCCCGGATGAGGCGTTCGAGCGCAAGGTCCGTTCGATTGTGAAGCGGGTGGAAGCCGACGCGGCGCAGGTCGAGTATTTCCGCTTTCCGACCGACCGCGGCTGGATGCGCGACGCGGGGCCGATTTTCCTCAAGCGGGATGCGACGCGCGGGCGCGCGGCGGAAACGGTCATCGCGAAGTTCCGCTTCAACGGGTGGGCGAAATACGATAACTGGAAACTCGATGATCTGATTGCCGAGGCCGCCGCGACCACGCTGGGACTGGGCGTGGTTCATCCGGTGATTGAAGGCCGTCCGTTCGTTCTGGAAGGTGGCGCGATTGACGTGAACGGGCGCGGCACGGTGGTGACGACCGAGGAATGCCTGCTCGACCAGAACGTACAGGTCCGAAATCCCGGCATGTCGCGAACGCAGGTGGAGCAGGCGCTCGCCGACGGTCTGGGAACGAAAAACGTGTTGTGGCTCGGGCACGGCATCGCGGGCGACGACACCCACGGACATGTGGACGACCTGTGCCGCTTTGTAAACCCGACGACCCTGGTTTTATGCGATGAAAACGATCCTTCGGACGCGAATTACCGTCCGTTGAAGGAGAACTTCGAGCGGATTCAGGACTTCCGGCTCGAAGATGGCTCGAAGCCGGAAGTCGTCGCGCTGCCGATGCCCGAGCCGCTCATGTTCAACGGCATCCGCCTGCCCGCCAGTTACGCGAACTTCTACATCGGGAACGAGGTCGTGCTGGTGCCGACGTTCAACGATCCGAACGACCGGCACGCACTGGGGATCCTCGCGGAATGTTTCCCCGACCGGAAGATCTGCGGCATTCACGCCGTTGACCTGGTGTGGGGATTTGGCACGCTTCACTGTCTCTCTCACGAGCAGCCCGCGCCGTGACGTCAGTTTTCGAATGATTCGTACTGATAAATGTCGTCCGGCAGGTCGCCGGGGTGAATCAGGGTGAGGTCCTTGAGCCGTCCGGTGTGCAGGTCATAGACCCAGCCGTGCAGCCAGGGTCGGCCTTCTTGTTGCCAGGCCTTCTGGACGATTGACGTTTCAGCGAGATTTCTGACCTGCTCCATCACGTTGAGTTCCACCAATCGGCGGAAGCGATGATCCGGATCGGTCAACGATTCAAGTTCGCGGGAATAGTTTCGGTAGACATCCTTGATATTGCGCAGCCATTTGTTGATGAGGCCAAAGCTTTTTCGCGAAAGGGCCGCGTTGACCCCCCCGCAACCGTAGTGTCCGCAGACGATAACGTGTTTGACCTTGAGATGGTCCACCGCGTATTGCAGGACGCTCATCAGATTTAAGTCGGTATGGATGACGAGGTTGGCGATGTTGCGGTGGACGAAGAGTTCGCCCGGCTCCGTTCCGGTGATGTCTTCCGCTGGTACCCGGCTGTCGGAGCAGCCGATCCAGAGATATTCCGGCTCCTGGTGATCCTTCATCCTCAGAAAGAAGTCCGCGCGGAGATCCAGTTTCTCCTGAACCCAGGCCTGATTGGAAAGAAGCAGTTTCTTGAAACCTTCCATCTGATTATTTTCCATTGTCGATCCCTTTTCCTTTCAATTGGCCCTTGGTCGTATAGTCAAAATGGTTTGTCTCGACCGTTATCCCGCGATACGTGGCCGCGAGCCGGAATTCATTGACGATATCGAAGATGTCCTGATCGATGTAGAGCGCCTTGGTGCCGTCGATGTAGAGTGTCGCGCCGTTTGGAATCTGCCTCAGTTTTTGCTTTACCTCCGACTTGTTGACGAAGGTGGCATCCTTATTGAATCGCATCAGGTAATGGTTTTCGCGGCTCACCATCGTCACGACCGAATGGTGATTGGCCCGGATGACGAAGAAGACGCCAAAGGCCAACCCGATGCCGATTCCCACCAGCAGGTCGGTCGCGACGATGGCGACGACCGTCACGATGAAGGGAAGGAACTGGGCCAGCCCTTGTCGGTACATGTCCTGAAACATTGATGGTTTGGCAAGTTTGTATCCGATCATCAACAGAATTGCCGCGAGTGATGCCAGCGGAATGTGATTCAGAAGCGACGGAATCAGGAGCACCGCCACCATCAGCAGCACACCGTGAAAGATGCCGGCGATGCGGGTGCGCCCACCGGCGTACACGTTGGCCGAGGTTCGAACGATGACCGCCGTAATCGGCAACCCTCCGATGAGACCCGAGATTATGTTTCCCGCTCCTTGGGCGAAAAGTTCCCGGTTCGGGTTGGACAGGCGCTTGAAGGGGTCGATCTTGTCGGCGGCCTCAAGGGAAAGAAGTGTTTCGAGGCTTCCCACGATGGCCAGCGTCACTCCAAGGGTAATGATCTTGCGGCTCAGGAAACCGCCCGGATTAGGGGTTGTAAACTGCCGGAAGAAGTCTCCCACCGTGTTCGCAATCGGAAGCGTGACCATGTGTCCGTTCTGGGACTGGAGATGCAAGCCTCCGGCGACCACCCGAAAGAGTTCATTGAGGATGATGCCGAATAGAACGACGATCAGCGGTCCGGGCACGAGCCGGACCAGGTTCATCTGCTTGAAAAAGTTCGTTTCCCAAAGGATCAGGACGGTCAATGAAACGACCGAAATCAGGATTGCGCCGGGTTGATAGGTGAAAAACGCACCCACGATTTCCCCGAGCGTCGAGTTTTCATCAAGTCGTTGCAGAAACTTGAAATCATCCGTGAATTCGAAGTTTGCGTTCCGACCCAGGGCGTGCGGAATCTGTTTCAGGATGATGACGATCCCGATGGCCGAGAGCATTCCCTTGATGACGGAATTCGGCACGTAGTCGGCGATGACGCCGCCTTTGACCAGTCCGAAAACGATTTGCACGGCGCCGGAGATGACCACGGCGGCGAGAAAGAGGCGGAAGTCTCCGGCGTTCTTGATGCCGGCGGCGACAATGACCGCCAGCCCCGCCGCCGGGCCGCTCACGCTGACTTCGGAACCGGAGGCCGTGGCGACCACGAGTCCGCCGATGATGCCGGCGATCACTCCCGAAAACAGCGGGGCGCCGGAGGCCAGGGCAATACCGAGGCAAAGCGGGAGCGCGACGAGGAAAACGACCAGCCCGGCCGGCAGGTCATATTTGAGATTTTTTGTGATGGTGGAATCGAAATTGGCGATTGCGGGACTTGATCTCATAAGTAGTGGCGGAAAGAAATCGTTCGCCGGTCATCGGCTGGTGCGTCGGACCCGCGAACGGCTGGATTCCTGAAAGTTCAAACCTGTTCACGAAGTTGCATGATTTCCGATTGAAGAATCGGGATCTGCGGCAGGCTGCGCGTCTGGCTCTGCGCCGCCTGCGCCAGTTGAACGTGCCAGTAGGACATCCCCAGCTTTGAAATCGCCCGCAGATACTTGCGGCGCGCCGAGAACTTGCCGCCGAAGACCCATCCGGTGCGCTTGAAGGCCGAGGTTGCAATATTGAGGTGTTCCTGCGGGATAAGGCCGCGCGCGACTTCCATCGCGAGCGATTCGCGCAGGATTTTGTTCTCGCGCCGGGCCACGAAAATCATGAAGCCGACGAAGGCGAGGAAGAACGGCACTTCAAACACGAGGTAACCGATGAAGAATCCAGCGCCGAGGAAGGTCGCCATGCCGTTCCAGATCATGTGCAGGGTGACCGCGCCGATGTATCCGACGAGCGGCATGATAAAGCGGACCGCCGGTTTGTAGGACTCGCGGGCGATGCCGCAGCCGATGCCGGTCATGGCGGTGAAGGTGACGTGGGCGAAGGGTGAGAGGATGCCGCGGATGAAGAACAGGAAGATCAGGCCGCCGAAGCCGTTCGCCTGCAATGAGCGTCCGTAATAGAAGACATTCTCGACAGTGGCGAACCCGAGGGCGATGACCCCGCCGTAGACGATGCCGTCCACGATGTCGTCGAATTCCCTCCGCAGGAAAATCAGCAGCAGCACCACGCCGAGACCCTTCGAGGCTTCTTCCATGATCGGGGCGGAGATGACCGCGCCGACGATGTTGCCGGCTTCGCGACCCGCGACACCGGCGGCGACGAGTCCGAGCGCGGTGTTGACGATGAAGGAGAAGACGATGGCCGCCAGTCCGCCCCAGAGAAAGGCCGAAGCGAGGGCCCAGGGCGGCTCCGGGTCGTACCGGTCGAGCCAGAGCAGCGGCAGGATGTAGACGACGACCGGCGTGAACGCGACGATGGCGGCGATGATCGCCACGATCGGGTTGAGTTCGAGCAGGACCAGTCCGAGCACGATGACGCCGAGAATCAGGGAAATGATGATGCCGACGGCAATCCCGATGTACTTCCCGCTGCTCGACTGTTTCGGCTGGACGCGGTCGGGGTTGTACAGGCCGAGGTTGGTAATCGTGTGCCGGATGCCGCTCGGCGGCGCGTTGAACTGCGGCTGGAAGCTGGACGCGGCGGGCGCGTATCCCCTCGGCGGATTGGTGGCCGGATAGGGCGCGGGCGGCGGCGGGGCCGTGACCGGGGCGTACACCGGCGCGGGGGGCGGCGCGACCGGTTGGGGCGCCGCGATGGAGATGACGATGCGGGGCCCCTGGACGCCGAGTTCGACGACGTCGCCGTTATTGAGCCGGGCCTTCCCCGCGACCCGCTGGCCGTTGAGGTAGGTACCGTTGGTACTGTTGTTGTCCACCACGTAGAAGCCGTCCGGCTCGACCTGAAGGGTGGCATGGCGGGTGGAGACCATGTTGTCGACGGCGGGATTGAATTGCAGCGCGCAGTCCGGCCCACGACCCAGGAGGAGCGAGCCGCTTTGCAGTTCGCGATCCTGACCTGAAAGCGACCCGGATTGAACGGAAAGGCGAAGTTTCATGGCGACCCCCGAATTCTGAAAAGTGATGGCGGATGAACGTCGGGTTCAAAAGCCGAACCGATGTGATTGGGAAAAGGGTTTGAGGGGGCGGCTGAAACTTCAGAAAGCGCCGCCCGGATTCAGGCGCTGAAACCGGTTGCATCGAACCCGCTCGGTTCAAGCCTCATTACGCGAATTTCATTCTTTCGCGTAGCCTCACACGGGCAGGTGGAAGAACGCAATACCCAAAATGACATAGACCGCGAGGAGCTGGACGCCCTCCATCCAGTTCGATTCGCCGTCCTGTGAAATCTGCGAGATGGTGAAGACGGAAATGCCGATGGAGACCACTTCGAAGGTCGTGAAGCGGAGGTCCATCGGGCCGCGTCCGCCGATCCAGTAGCTCAGAAACACCAGTACCGGGGCGACGAACAGCGCGACCTGAATCGAGGAGCCGACCGCGATGTTGAGCGCGAGATCCATCTTGTTCTTGAGCGCCATCAGCACGGCGGTGGAGTGCTCCGCCGCGTTGCCGATGATGGCGACGAGAATGACCCCGACGAAAACATCGCTCATCTTCAGCGTGTGGGCCGCTTCCTCGACCGCGCCGACGAGAAATTCGCTCATGACCGCCACGAACACCGTGGCGACGAGCAGGACGGAGACCGATTTCTTCTGCGACCAGCCGTGGGTGCCGGTGGCCTTCTCGGCCTCGGCGTCCATGTCGCTGACGTAGAGATGTTTGTGTGTCTTGAGCGAAAAGACGAGGCTCAGGATGTAGCAGATGAACAGGACGACCGCGATTTCGAGGCTGATTTCGTTTTCAATCCGCGGCACGGCGCCGACCGTGCCGACCGTGTGGAAAATCGCCGGAATGACCAGCGCGATGGCACTCAGCATCAGAAGCGTCGTGCCGAGGCTGGCGGCGGTCTTGTTGAAGCGCTGCGTCGGATACTTCAACCCGCCCGCGATGGCGCTCACGCCGAACACGAGCAGGACGTTTCCGATAATCGAACCGGTGAGCGAGGCTTTCACCACGTCATAGAGTCCCTTGCGCAGCGCCATGATCGCGATGATGAGTTCGGCGGCGTTGCCGAAGGTCGCGTTGAGCAGGCCGCCGATGCCTTCGCCGAGCTTTTCCGCCAGATGCTCGGTCGCTTTTCCCATCAACCCGGCGAGCGGAATGATGCCCAGGGCCGAGGCCGCGAAAATGTAGATCGGCTTGGCGTGGGTGAATTCGAGAATGAACGCCGTCGGAACGAATACCAGCAACAGGTTGAGCAGGTTTTCGGGAGCGAGAAGCTTTTTCATGGAAGTCTTGAGGGTCTCGGGAGTCTGGGGAGTCTTGAGGGTCTTGAGAGTCCAGGAATATGCGGTCTCCAAAACGAGCCGGACTCCCGAGACCCCCGAGACGCTCAAGACTCCCAAGACTTTTCTTTTTTAGGATGAGCAACTGATTTCGAGCCGTTTGCCCCATTCGGGCGGCGGTTCGGCGTAGCGTTCATTTTCCGGCTGGTCGTCGAAGGGACGGCGCAGGACGTCAAGCAGGTGGTCGACTTCAGTGAAATCCTCCTGCTCGGCCCGTTCGATGGCGGTCTGCGCGAGGTAGTTCCGCAGGATGTATTTCGGATTGGCGGCGTCCATTGCGCGTTTGCGGTCAGGGTCGGG
>JAAFHI010000536.1 GCA_013298335.1 Actinomycetota bacterium | reverse complement strand
CGCGGTGGCGATGAGGTCCTTTTCCTTGCCGTCCCGCAGAATCGAGATCAGCGCCCCGGCGACGGGGGCTCCCTTGTCGTCGGTCACGACGCCGGTCACGGTACAGAGCCTTTTCGAATCGACGGCGCGGGCCTCGGCCCGTCCGGTCGCCGCCGAAATTGCCACGAGGGTCAGACTGCACAACGAAAGAATGCGGAGGACGGAACTTCTCATGAAAACCCCCAGAAAATGAGTCTTGGGAGTCTCGGGAGTCGGGAGAGTCTTGGGAGTCAAAGCCAAAATTGCTTTTCAGTGACTCTCAAGACTCTCAGGACACCCAAGACTCCCGACTCGTTCAGAAGCGGATAACCGTTTCCGGACCGCCTTCGACGTGAACGGTATCGACGAATCGTACCTTGTGCGGAAGTGTTGTCATAATCAACGACGCTGTCCGCTTTCCGTTCCCGAAGAAACGCACGCCGCGAAGCACTTTTCCATCGGTGACACCGGTCATGGCGAAAATGATGTGCTTGCCGGGGGCCAGGTCATCGGTGGTGAAAACCCTTGACGGGTCGGCGATGCCCATTTCCTTCATCCGGGCCACCGTTTCGGCGTCATCGGTCACTTTGCCATGATCTTCGGCGTGGAGCTGGTCTTTTAACACGAGTCGGGCCTGGATTTCACCGTTCAGGCACTTCATGGCCGCCGCCGTGAGGACGCCCTCCGGCGCGCCGCCGATGCCCATCACCGCGTGGACGCCCGATCCGCCCACCGCCGCGCTGATGCCGGCGGAAAGATCACCGTCGGAAATCAGTTGAATCCGCGCGCCCGCGCCGCGAATGTCGGCGATCAGTTTTTCGTGCCGCTGGCGGTCAAGGACCGACACTACGAGGTCGCTGATGGTCCGACCGAGCTTTTCGGCCAGAATTTTCAGGTTGTCGGCCACCGGCGCGTCGATGTCGAGGCATCCGCGCGCGGCAGGACCGACCACGAGCTTGTTCATGTACATGTCGGGAGCGTTGAGCAGTCCACCCCGTTCGGCGGCGGCGAGGACGGCGATCGCGTTGGCGCTGCCGGTCGCGCAGAGGTTCGTGCCTTCGAGGGGATCGACAGCGATATCCACTTCGGGGAAGCCCGATTCGCCGTCACCGGTTTCGGCGCCGACCCGCTCGCCGATGTAGAGCATCGGGGCCTTGTCGCGTTCGCCTTCGCCGATCACGATCCGCCCGTTCATCGGGACGGTCCGCATGGCCTCGCGCATGGCTTCGACCGCAGCCTGATCCGAGAACTTGCGTTTGCCGAGCCCCATCGTGCGGGCCGAGGCGATGGCGGCTTCCTCGACGACGCGAAGAAATTCCTTTGAAAGTGCAGAAAAAACGGTTTCGTTGGATCCGTTGGACATAAAAAGACTCCGGGATGAAGAATAAAAAACAGTCTGGGGAGTCTGGAGAGTCTTGAGGGTCTCGGGAGTCCGTCGGGTCAAAACTGAATTTGACTCCCGAGACTCCCGAGACTCCCCAGACGCCAAGACTCACTTAAAAGCCCCGCGTGGCGCAGATGTCGCACTTGTCGCAGGGCTTGCCGGGTTCCAGGGTGCAGGGACCGGGGACGAGAAATTCCAGAACGTCGGCCACGAAACGCGGATCTCCGAACCGCTCCTGACTCGGATGAAACGGGACGGTTTCGGTGGCGGCGCTCGGCGTTGCCACCCGATTGGCGACCGCGCGGGCCGATTCGGCGATGCGCTGTTCGAGGTTCATGCTTCGAACTCCAGGCGGAAGAAGCGGTTACGGGTATTGTTCGCACTGGTCGACGACGCCCACGACGGCGGCGTCAATCGCGGCACCGGGGCGTCGGGTCGTGGCGGTCGAGGCCGCCCAGCCTTCCTGAACGACCAGTACGGTGTCTCCGACCCCGGCATCGACGCTGTCGAGGGCCATGAAGGAACTCCCGAACGACACCCCCTGCGGGGTAATCGGCTGGACGAGCAGAATCCTTCCGCCGTGATAGCGTTCATTTTTCTGGGTCGAAACGACGTTTCCGATGACGCGGGCAATCAACATGACGAAGCCCGAATGTACCCCAGCCGGACGGAGTTGTGGAATAAAAATCGTTTTCCGGGTTATTTGTTGGCCGGAACCTTTCCGTAGTCCGCGCCGGGATTGCGGACGTCGCGGTCGGGTTTCCGGAAGGCTTTCAGGCGCCGGTATTTGGCCAGAAACCGGTCGGGTGAAATCCCGTGCTTGAAAGAATAGAAGCCGTTGATGAACACCGCTGGAATATCATGCCCGAAAAGTGCCGTCAGTTGCGGATCGGTCGAAATATCGACGACTTCCAGAACGAACTTCTCCTCCGGCTGGAACTTTGCCATGATTTCCAGAACTTTTTCGCACAAACCGCACTTCGGGCGGGTGTATAAAACGACAGTCGGCGGCGGTGATTTCATCCGGCGGGAATCCCGGGCGCAAAAAGGATATTGAAACGATGACCACGAACCCACATGTCACCCTCGGCGTGACCGGCTGCATCGGCGCGTACAAGGCGGTTCTGATTCTGCGCGGACTGCAAAACGCCGGCGTGGATGTCGAAGTCGTGATGACCAAGCATGCCACGGAATTCGTCAAACCGCTGACCTTTCAGGCCATTTCGGGACGACCGGTCGTGACGGACCAGTGGAATCGGGACGAGGACCACGACATTCTGCACATCGCGCTGCCGCAGCGGACCGACCTTCTCCTGGTCGCTCCCGCCACCGCCAACTGCCTCGCCAAGTTCGCCCACGGCATCGCCGACGACTTTCTGACGACGATGTATCTCGCCTCGACCCGCCCGCTCCTCGTCGCGCCGGCCATGAACGTCGAGATGTGGCGTCATCCCGCCACGCGGGAAAACGTCGCCCGGCTGCGGGCGCGCGGAACGACCGTCGTCGAGCCGGGGTCGGGCTTTCTGGCCTGCGGGATGGTCGGGGAAGGCCGTCTGGCCGAGCCGGAAGACATCGTCGCCAAAGCGCTCGAACTGCTGAATCTTCAAAAAAGGACCGATTTCGCGGAAGAACATGTGCTGGTCACCGCCGGGCCAACCGTCGAGGACCTCGATCCGGTCCGGTTCCTGACCAACCGGTCTTCCGGGAAGATGGGCTACGCCGTGGCCGAAGCCGCCCGCGACCGGGGCGCGCGGGTGACGCTCGTGACCGGGCCGACCAGACTGGACGCCCCCGCCGGAATGGAGGTCGTTCCGGTCCGTTCGACCCGTCAGATGTATGACGCCGTCATGAACACATTAAATTCGGCGTCCGTGGTCGTAAAATCCGCCGCCGTGTGCGATTTTCGTCCGGCACAGGTTGCCGACGGAAAAATAAAAAAGGACGGAAACCGTCTCCGGCTGGAACTTGAACCCACTGAAGACATTCTGGCCGAGGTCGGTCGCCTCAAGGGTGACCGGGTCGTGGTGGGATTCGCCGCCGAAACCGATGCCGATCCCGACCAGGCTGTCGCGAAACTGAAGCGAAAAAACGCCGATTTACTGGTGCTCAACGACGTCACGCAGCCCGACGCCGGTTTCGACACCGACACCAACCGGGTCACGATTTTCACTTCCCGGGGTGGAAAGCGCGAATTTCCCCTCATGTCCAAACGCGAGGTGGCGGACGCCATTCTGGATGAAGTAATCCTTTGGAAGAAGGACCGGCTGCGATGAATTCAAATTCCCTCGAAAAAAGAATCGTGGTCATTGACGACGAGCCGGATATCCGCGAGATGTGCGTCGACATTCTCAGCGGGTACGCGGTCCAGACCGCCGCCGACGGCAGCGAAATCGCGCCGCTCCTGTCGGGGTTCCAGCCGCA
>JAAFHI010000146.1 GCA_013298335.1 Actinomycetota bacterium | reverse complement strand
CTCCGTCATCGACGTGGCAGGCGACGTCATCACCTGTGCAACCTTCGTCATCGACGCGGCAGGCGCCGTCATTGCGTGCGCAGGCTGCTCCATCCTTCAAATTTTCGTCACTACCTGAAAGTTTGTGGGTCGGGAGAAATTGAAATTGGGACAATTGCGGCTTTGCCGCCCGATGTGCGGAATGGCTCTGCCTTTCCGCACCGGTTGATTCAAAAATTTGAGGGCTTCAGCCCGACACATGTGCTCGGGGCATAGCCCCTCGCGGTGGAGATGGGACGCAGGACGGAAAGGCGTAGCCATTCCGCACATCGGGCGGCAAGCCGCATCGGAACGAGCCCGCAAGGTGGTTTGAAACAGAACTTTGCCCCACATACTTTCCGGCAGCACCAAATTTTCTATTTTACGAGGTCGCGAACCGCGTCATGCGGGGCGAACGCCCGCGTGGTGTCGTCCAGATTCCACGACACGTTTTCGAGAATGACGACCGTCCGGCGGGTTTCGGGGTAATACAGCAGGGTTGACTGAAAACCGGCGACGTATCCGCCGTGGCTGTATTCGAGCCGCCCACCATTGGTCGTGATTTGAAGGCCGAACCCGTAGCCGATGTCTCCCCAGCGATTCGTCCGTCGAATCCCCGGCGTGACCATCGCCTGATAGCCCGACTTTGAAAGGAGTTTTCCGCCGTGGAGTGCCGCATTCCACCGAACGAGGTCGTTCACGGTCGAAACCATCCCGCCGGAAGCCGGATGTTTCGACTGCGCTGCCATTGAAGCCACCGAAAAGTTGAGCAGCGAGACTTCATCGTACCCGGTGGCCAGTCCGGGATTGGCGACCGGTTCGAGCACCGAGGACTGTTTCATTCCGCTGACTCGAAACAGTTCCAGAACGGATGCCGAAAAGGGCTTTTTCGAAACGCGCTCGACGATCCGTCCGAGCAGGTCGAACCCGAGATTCGAATAGGCGAAGGTTTTTCCCGGTTCGGCCTTGAGCGGCTGGTCTTCCGCCACGATTCCCGAAGTATGGTTAAGCAGGTGGCGGACCGTGACCTGACCGGCCCAGTCGGCCTTCAGATCGAGGTATTTCCCGACCGGGGCGTCGAGATCAACCTTCCCTTTCTCGACCAATCGTAAAATCAGCACCGCCGTAATCTGTTTTGCAATCGAGCCGACCACAAACCGGCTCTCGACCGTCAGCGGGATTTTCTTTTCCCGGTCGGCGAATCCTTCGACGTGTTGCACGACCGGCTTTTCACCGCCCGCAATCAACACCGCGCCCTGAAACGGACGGACCGCGTTGACCGCCTTTTTCACGTCTTCCGCGCGCGGGACGTTTACCAACGCGATGCCCGTCGGGTTCATTGCGGGAAGGAAAAGAAAAAGGAGAAATCCGAGGATGGAAAGCCGTGAAAAGCGACCGGGCCGGAGAAATCTACCCACGGTGTTCGGCTTCCTTCACGAAAAGGGCGTGGAGGCGGGTGTCGTCGGTCATTTCGGGGTGGAAGGTGGCGGCGAAAAGGTTACCTTGCCGGACGCACACCGGTTTCCCGTCAAGTTCGACCAGCGTTTCGACGCCGTCGCCGAGGCGCGTGATGACGGGCGCGCGGATGAAAACGAGTTCGAGCGGCGGTTCGCCTAAAACCGGAACGGGAATCTCGGTAATGAAGCTGTCCACCTGGCGTCCGTAGCCGTTGCGCTGAATCCCGATGTCGAGCAGGTCGAGCGATTCCTGCGCGGGGCCGGTGACGTCCTTCGCAAGCAGAATCGCCCCGGCGCAGGTCCCGAAAATCGGCTTCCCTTCCGCCGAAAAGGCCCGGAGCGCGTCCATCAGCCCCTCATTTTTGAGAAACTTGAGCATGGTCGTGCTCTCGCCGCCCGGAAGGATGATTCCCGACAGGCCGTCGAGATCGCCCACCGTCCGGACTTCGCGCGACGCGACGCCCAGCCGGTCGAGCATCTTCCGGTGCGCCGCGAAATTTCCCTGAATGCCGAGTACGCCGATCATCAGAAGACCAATGATGAGTTATGAGTTATGAGTTATGAGTTATGAAAATCCGGGGTTCGGAAAAATTCATAACTCATAATTCATAACTCATAATTGTGTTGTTACCAGCCGCGCGCGGCGAGCACCTGTTCGCCCTGCAAGGTGGAGATTTCGATGCCCTTCATGGCGTTGCCGCCTTCGAGTTCCTCGCTGGCTTCGAGCACCTTGGCCGGGTCCTGATAGTGGGTGACGGCCTTCACGATGGACTTCGCGAAGAGCGCCGGATCTTCCGATTTGAAGATGCCCGAACCGACGAACGCCGTTTCCGCGCCGAGAATCATGCAGAGCGCGGCATCGGCGGGCGTCGCGACGCCGCCGGCGGCGAAGAAGGGCACGGGCAGCTTGCCGTGCTGCGCGACGTAGCGGACGAGTTCGTAAGGCGCCTGCAACCGCTTGGATTCCGTCATCAGTTCGTGCTCGGTGAGCACCGTCAGAAGTTTCATGTCGCGAACGATTTCTCGCAGGTGGCGGACCGCCTCGACGATGTTGCCGGTGCCGGCTTCGCCCTTGCTGCGAATCATCGCCGCGCCTTCGCCGACGCGGCGCAGCGCCTCGCCGAGATTTGTCGCGCCGCACACGAACGGGACCTTGAAGGCGAACTTGTTGACGTGGTTGTAGGGATCGGCGGGCGTCAGCACTTCCGATTCGTCGATGAAGTCCACGCCGAGCGATTCCAGCACCTGCGCTTCGGCGATGTGGCCGATGCGGATTTTGGCCATCACGGGAATCGAAACTTCTTCCATGATTTCGCGGATCATCTTCGGATGCGACATCCGGGCCACGCCGCCGTCGCGGCGAATGTCCGCCGGGACCCGTTCGAGGGCCATCACGGCCACCGCGCCCGCGTCTTCGGCGATGCGCGCCTGTTCGGCGTTCACGACGTCCATGATGACGCCGCCCTTCAACATTTCGGCCAGGCCGGTCTTCAATCGCAATTGCGTTTCACTCATGGGAAGCACTCCAGATACCTAGTAATGTTCGATTTCCACTAAGGAAATCCTCGTTATGAAAAATCGCGGGGGTGGCGGTTACCGTACGAAAACTAGGGAAGGGCGACCCCGTCCGCAACCACCAATTCCTCTGGAATCACGGACCACTTACTTCCCAAGCAGTCCTTTTTGGCTGAGTCGGAACAGGGTTCGGGAAAACCGGGTGAACTGGATTTCGTTGTCGAAATTCGCCTGTGTACCGAAAGAGACCTTGCCGACGCCGATGCGCTTGAGCGGCTGCCGTTGCACCGTTTTGGTCAGTGACCAGACCGGTTCGAGGGCGCGCGACACCTTTCGAAACTCACGATTGACCATTGCCCGAGGAACGCTGGAGGTCATCCATTCGTCGAGAATCCGGTAGTTTTCCTGGGCCAGCAGTTTCCGCTGGACGCCGAGACAGTTGTAATCGAAGGAATCGGACCGGATGCGGAAATGGCGGCTGGTTCGCTGATCGAAAAAGTCGAACAGAAACTCGTCGCTGATGGTTTCGTTGATGTCCTTCAGTTCGCGACCATTTCGCCGGGCTTTCATTTCTTCCTGGGTCAGAACCTGGCGATACCGGATGGCCCCGAACACGAAAAGGGAAATGTCATCCCACGCGACGTCCTCGGGAAGCGAATGCTCGCTGCTCCACAGTTCGATGCCGCCTTCCATCCGCTTGATGCGGCGTATCCGGCGCGGCGGCACGTTCACCGAAAGATCCGCGTCCGACACGATCGTGGTCCGGACGCCGGCGGCGAGCAGCCGCCGATAAAAGATTTCGGCGTCCGACTGGGTTTGGGCGCGGGCAATCGGGACCGGAACGGACGCCTTCATCAATTCGGCAATCTGGAGCAAATCGAGCCGGGTGATGACTTCGATTTCGCGCAGCGCGGATTCGTCGGAAAGGCTGTCGGATGGAAAACAGACGAGATTGAAACCGAGTTCGGTTTCTTCGAGCTGCCTGAGACCGGGCAGTTTTTCGAGTTCACGCCCGGCCTCCACCGGAAGCGAGTGCCCGCAGTAAATACAGGCCATCCGGTGGATGCCGTTATTTCGGTTACAGGCCGGGCAGACGATGATGGTCGTTTCGGGCATGAAAATGTCGGATCTGCTCCTGAAAGAAGAAACCCTGAAAGTAGTGAACCCAACGAACGGATTTCAAGAAGGATTGCCCTGAATGACTTGAAAAAGTTACCTGATGGACTTGCGACCGGGAAATTCGGAAGGCAGAGTGGCGCGTTACATCGTCATATTTCGGAGAACCACATGAAAATCGGCTGGGTCACGGTGGTGTTGCTCACCGGCATGATGCTGCCCATTCAGGCAGCCGTAAACGCAAAGTTGCGTACCTTTGTCCTGAACCCCATTTACAGCGCGCTCATCAGTTTCATGGTTGGAACGCTGGTGCTCTTCATCGTCGGCTCGTTCATGGCGTCGCAGGGTCAGGTCGGCAACCTGCGCGCGGCGGGC
Organism: Actinomycetota bacterium; assembly: GCA_013298335.1. Classification (GTDB taxonomy): domain Bacteria; phylum Acidobacteriota; class Blastocatellia; order Chloracidobacteriales; family Chloracidobacteriaceae; genus JAAFHI01. The sequence goes on along the minus strand of JAAFHI010000146.1, from coordinate 2,884 downwards.
AACGCGCCCTGGTGGGCCTGGATCGGCGGCGCGCTCGGTGCATTGTTCGTCACCATGGCGATTCTGGCGGTGCCGAAAATCGGCGCGGCGGGGTATTCGGGCGCGCTTATCACCGGACAGCTTTTCGGCGCGCTGGTCCTCGACCACTACGGCTGGCTCGGATTGCCGAAAACCTCGATTTCACCTTCGAAAATCGCCGGGGCCGGACTGCTGTTGCTGGCGGTCTGGCTCCTTCAGCGAAAATGACCGGGACGGGCGTCCCTATTCGCCGCGAAAAGGGATGCCCGTCGCTTCGGCGATGCGTTTTCCGAGTTTTGCGTGGGAGAGATAGACCTTGGCGGGCGAGTTGATGAGGATCGGTTCACCCGTTCCGTACAAAAACAGGTGTTCGCGCCGCCGACCGCGCGAATTGACCCGCCATTCGACACCGATTTCCCGCATCCCGGCCAGTTCGACCGACCGGGCGTACGTCCTGAAGACGCCCCGGACCGTTCGCGTGAGGGTTTTCGCGAGCGGGTCGATGTCGAACCGCTCGCGCGTCGCCACGAATTCCAGTATCAGCCACAAAAACAGCAGGCCGAGGAAAAGGGTGAAATATTTCCCCTCGGCATCCGTGCCCCGGACAATGTGAAACAGCGAAAAGCCCAGGAAGGGCAGCGCGAACATTCCGGCCACGACAAACAGCAGAACCGGAATCTGCCGAATGACGACGTTCGACCCGTGGTGGCGGACGACGTTCATTCGGCAAGGGTCTCCGTGAGAAGTTGAATCGTGATTACCGGGGCGTCTCGCCCGAGGGTGCGTTCTTGCGGCTTCGCGCGGTCATCCGGAACAGGGGCCGACGCAGTTTGCGCTGGCGCGGGCGCAGATGGAGCAGTTCGCGCAGCGGACGCCGAACCGGGGTTTCGATCCGGTCGCGAACGGCCGCGTAGAAATCCCTGAAGTAGTTGATCATGGACCAGAGCGCCGAAATCACGACGGTCCACATGACGAACCGCCCCAGTCCGTAGGAAATGACCTGAAGATTGGCTACCGTCAGACTTCCCTGCGTAAACAGTCTCGAAAACGCCTGTTCCACCGCCACGACCGACGACGTGCCGACCGGAAGGGGCGGGCGGCCATCGGCGCTGCCCAGCATCAGCAATACGATGGCGATGACCTCCGACAGCATCTTGAACTTGCCCATTTTCGAGGCTGGGATGACCAGTCCCTGATGGGAGGCGATGCTGCGCAGGCCGGAAACGGCGAATTCGCGCCCGATGACGATGACTACCGCCCACCCCGGCGCGAGTTTGTTTTCCACGAGGGAAATCAGCGCCGCGGAAATGAGCAGTTTGTCGGCAATCGGATCGAGGAGCGTTCCGAGGGTTGTAATCTCGCCGCGTCGCCGGGCGAGATATCCGTCGAGCAGGTCGGTAATCGAGGCGGCCAGGAAGAGGCCGACGCCGAGGTACTGGCGCGGGACGCCGAAGACGTACTCCGAGACGCTCGTCATCAAAACGACGACCATCAGCGGAACGACGAAAATTCGAGAAATCGTGAGCGAATTCGGGAGATTCAAAACAAACCTCTTCCCCGACGCCAGGATGATTTTCGATTTTCGAATGAAGATTTTCGATGTGCGTTACGGCCTGGGGCACAAATCTTCAATCGAAACAAACGTCCGAATCATCGTAGGGACGTCATTCTGGCCTGTCAAACGGGGCCACGGAACGGGGGGACCGCAAGGCAACTTAAAAGAGCTTCAGCTTGATGGTCAGGAACTTCTTGGGGTCTTTCCGGAAATCAATCAGAAGCTGGTTGGCATTGGCGGACGTAGCGGTCAGATTGTCGTACAACTGGGGATCGCGCAACAGCCGACCGGCGGAACCTTCTCCGCGTTCGAGCCGGGCCACGACCGTGTTGAGATTGGTGACGGTTTCCTCGGCGTCGCGATACAGCTTGTCGTCGCGCAGAAGGCGACCGGCGGTGCCTTCCCCGCGCTCCAGCCGGGCGACGGTGTCTTCCAGTTTGCCGGAAGTCCGGTCGAGCCGTTCGAGGATGGTCATCAGTTCGGTGTAGGCCTTGTCGTCCTTGGCCAGTTTGCCGAGCGTTCCCTTCCCGTCGTTAATATCGACGAGCAGTTTATCGACCCGCTGGACGGTGGTGAACACTTCCTCATACAACTGGGGATCGTTAATCAGCCGGGCCGCCGTTCCCTTGCCGGAATGGATGTCCTGCACGAGCCGCTGTGCCTCGTTCACCGTTTTGTTCAGGTTGTTATACAGCGCCGCATCGGAGACGAGTTTGCCAACGGTGCCGTCACCCTTGTTGATTTTCTCGGCAATCTGCTTGAGGGAAGCCGACAGGGTGGTGAAGTTGGCGAGAATATCGTCGGCGCCCGAAATCAGTTGGCGGATGGTCGTTTCCTGCGAGCCCTTGATGATGGCGCCGTTGGTCACGGGGTCGCCTTTCAGGGTGCCGGGAGAAATGTCCACCACCTTGTCGCCCAGCAACCCGACCGAGCCGAGAATGACCTGCGAGTCGGTGCGGACCCGTTCCCCCGCCGGCTTTCCGTCAATCAACGGGTCCAGCGCCAGTTCGAGTTCGACCGTCTGGGTCGCCTGATCGTTGGACGGAACCGGCAGCAGGGTGATCTTCTTCACCTTGCCGACCTTCACGCCCGCCAGCCGCACCTCCGCGCCGGGACGCAATCCGTCCACGTTCGAAAGCTTCGTCCTGACGATCAGTTCCTTGCGAAACGGATTGATGTCGCCGCTGATGGTCAGAATGGTGGCGATGACCGCCAGAATGGCGATCAAGGTCATCAGTCCCACGCGAAAGTCTATGATGGAAACTTTTTTCTTCGACATAAGCCAAAAAGGGGTCAGGGGTCAGGGGTCAG
>JAAFHI010000855.1 GCA_013298335.1 Actinomycetota bacterium | reverse complement strand
CACTTCATTGGGGCAACTCTGGCGGCGGCGACCGTGTCGATACCCGTTTCGGCAAGTCACGACGTGACTTTTTCGAAATCGGAGTCCGGATTCATTCGGGTCCTTGCCCAGACGATTCTGCCCGGTGTCGATGCCGACGAAACGGTCCGACTGCTTCACGGTTTTCTCGATGAAACGGCGGCGGTCCGCTTTCAAACCGGAATGAGAAGGCTCGAAAAGAAACTCACCACGCGTTTTTCAGAACTTTCAGCCAGGGAACGAAGCGCGCGACTGAACAGCCTTTTGAAACACGGCATCCCCAAAGACGCGGCCTTTGCGTTCGACCTCATCCGGCGGATCGCGCTGATTGAACTGTTCTCACGTCAGGCCGGGCGGGATCTGCTCGCCACGCCCTTTCGAACCGCGCCATGAAAAATTCTAGCGAACCACCCGTCATCATCATCGGAGGCGGCGCGGCGGGATTGGCCGCGGCCTATGGTCTGGCCACGGCGGGCGTCCAGGTCGAAGTTTTCGAATTCGGCCAACCACCCGACCATTCACGCGACTTCCTCACCGACACGCTCCCCGAGCGACTTGCATTGCGCGGCCTCGGCCACCACGGGCTTGAGAGCTACAACCCGGCGCATCTGATTGAAGAACGCGACCTGCCCTATCGAATGGGCAGCGAAGCGTTCCGTTCGTTTTTGAAACGGGTTCGCGTGGGCGGTGGAAAAACGCTCTACTGGACGGCCCACGCGCCTCGGTTCGGCGATCTCGAATTTCAGTCGCTGACGAAAACGGGGAAAGGTGACAACTGGCCGATTGAGTACGCTACGCTCGCCCCGTGGTACGCCAGGGCCGAACGCCTTCTCGGCGTGACCGGGACGCCGGAGGGACTCATCCAGCATCCCGACGGCGTCTTTCAAAAACCGCAATTTGAACTTCGTGAGGGCGAACACCTGCTTCGAAAGAGTCTCGCCGAACGCGACATCCGGATGATTCTCGCGCGCAAGGCCATCGCGAACGGCGCGGGTGAACGCCCACCCTGTCACGGGTGCGGGCGCTGCGCGCTCGGCTGCCCCACCACCGCAAAGTACGACGCCTTTTCGACTCTCGCGCGGTACGCCCAAAAGACCGGCTTTTTCTCGATCCGTTTCAATTCAGTCGTTTCCGAAATTCTGACCGACTGCGAAGGCAAGGCCAGCGGGGTTCGCGTCATCAATCGAACGACCTTTGAAACCGCCGAACATCGCGCGCGCGCCGTCCTCGTGGCGACTTCGGCGGTCGAAACCGCGCGCCTGCTGCTGGATTCGCAAAGCCCGGATGGCGGGCGCGGCCTCGCCGATTCGAGCGGCCTTGTCGGGGCGTATCTTTCGGAAAGCGTTGGTGTTGAAATCGAAGGACTGTTGCCAGTGCTCAAAAATTCACGAACGCCCGACGCGCCGCACCACGGCGAACACGGACTGATTCCGCGCCATGTCAATCTCGACCGGAATGACGACGCCGACTTCTCCGGCGGCTGGCTCTTTGTGACGCAGAGCGGACGCGACCTTTTCCCCTCCTTCGCGGAGCGAATCCCCGGCTTCGGCGAGGGCTGGAAACGCGACATCATCGCATGGCACCCGGCGCTGATTCGGCTGTACGGGATTGCCGAAGTCGAGATGCGAAAGGAAAACCGCGTCCAGCTCGACCCGGTCAAAAAGGACCGCTGGGGCCGCGCCCTGCCGCGCGTCATTTTTTCCCTTTCCTCAAGTGACCGGGCGCGCTGGAACGCCATGATGGACGCCGGGCGCGAATTTCTCGAAAACGCCGGCGCGGAGTATATCGCGGTGAAAAACACGGCCCCCGAAACCGGCGGGGGTCTTCACGCCTGCGGGACCTGCCGGATGGGCGCCGATCCAAAAACCTCCGTCACCAATCCCATTGGGCAAACACACGACATCCCGAACCTTTTCATCGCCGATGCCTCGGTTTTCGTGTCTTCGCTTAATCAGCCCACGCTGACCGTCACCGCCCTGGCCTTACGACAGGCGGATTTCATCGTCCGCTTTCTGAAGAGCGGCGGTTGAACTCAGAAGGCGGAAATCCGTCACTCGGCGTCTTTTCGCAAAGGTCCATACCTTTCGGCTGGATGCCTCCGACAACCGTCAACCGTTATGGAGAAATTCGATGCAAAATCCTTCCCGACTGTACAGATTCACCGGCGGCGCGCTGGGAGAGTGGAAGATCACCCGAACCGAGACCGTCATTGGGGAAAGCTGGCCGGAGGCGGCGTGTCTTTCGGTAACCGATGAAACGGTCGAAGCGCCCTCAAACGCGCACTGGATGCTTCGCGGCATCACGAGTAACGCCCGCTATACGAACCGTGATGAAAAATCTCGGTTGGCCGAGCGGCAGGAGGGACTCGGACGCCAGACAGCCACGCTCGCCGCGCTGATTCCGATTCGAAAAAATGACGCATGGTGGGCCCTCACGCAGGACGAGCGCCGCGCCGTCTTCGAGGAACAGTCGCGCCACATCGGCATCGGGATGAACTACCTGCCGGCGGTCGCCCGCAGGCTGCATCACTGTCGGGATCTTTCGGAGCGTGAGCCTTTCGATTTTCTGACCTGGTTCGAATTCGCCCCGGAACA
>JAAFHI010000594.1 GCA_013298335.1 Actinomycetota bacterium | reverse complement strand
CCAGCCGGTCGCCGAGCAGGCGCAGGAGTTCCTCGCCCGGCAGATCGAGGTGGTCGAGGCTGATCTGGACGCTGAATGGATTCTTGCGGGAAAACTTCACCTTTGAACTGATGCGCTGACTGAGCGCTTCATACTGCGGAGCGATGTTCGTCACGAAGTAGGGCGGCACGGCGTAAATGAAAAGCGTGCTCGGCAGACTTTCGCCCGCGCACCGGTCGATGACCTCGCGGAGGTTGTCGCAGGCGGCCTTCTCGGCGCGATTCGAGCCGATGCTGACCATCCGGTCGCCTTCGTCGAAGAGCAGTACCAGACCTGCGAAACCGAGTTCATGCACTGCCTGGGCAAGTGACCGCAACATCTTGAAAGCCACCGTTTTGTCGATTTTCTCGGTGATGCTGAATCGCCGGAGATCCTTGAGGGCGACCGTTTCGCCGCGCAGCCACGTTGCGATCAGACGGCGGTTGGCCTCGTTTTCCTCCGCCACGGCGAGCAGGTAGTAATGAATCGCATGGCGGAAGGACGGACTCTCGATTTTGAACCGGAGCGCCGAGTCGAGCCAGAGCCGGACGCGGAGATCGAGTTCGCCGGTGGTGCTGCGGGGATGGTCGATGCCGAGCGTCCGCAGCGTCGCGTGGTAGTAGTTTTCGAGAAACGGCTCGATGCCCTGGGCGTCCTCGATGCTCGGGTCCGGGTCATGGTAGATGAGGTTGTTGATGACAGCCTGATAGACCTTGAGCTGATTGTCGTAGGGGCATTCCTTTGGACTCAGTTCCGTCCGGCTGACGACGTACCCGTGTTCCCACGCGATGTCGCGCACCCGGTACAGGAAATGCGATTTCCCGCTTCCATATTCGCCAACCACGAGTTTGAAACTCGATCCGCCGGCGGCGAGGTATCCCTTCAGATACTCGTCCTCAATGGTTTTCAGCAGGGAATCCATCCCCACCGTGTAGGCCGCGAGTCCCCGCGTGGGGGGAATGCCCGATTCTCCGAGTTTGCGGACGATATGTTGCGCCTCCGCCGGTGTCAGCGTCGTCATTTACCCTTCTCCGAAGTGAAGTACAAATCCTTGTAAAAGGTTCCCTGGGTCGCGGTCGTGGCGAGGAACATGGCCTTCCGGCTGTCGCTCCCGACCTCGATGGTCGAAATTCCGAGATTCAACTGGTGGCCGTCGTGGACCGTCATGTTGCCGTGCCGGAGTTTGAAGATGTCGTACAAAAAGTGGGATTTCGGGTAATCGGTGAAATTCGCCTTCGCGAGTGTCCGGCGGAATCCCTGCGGCTGCCGGACCCAGACGAGTTCGGCGTAAAGGTCAACGATTCCGGTTCGAAATCCGATTTGCTGACCGCCGAGTTTCAATAGCCGCTGGTAGGTTTCAAACAGATCGGATAGGAAACTGGCTTCGTCCACGTTGCGACCGCAAATTTCCTTTTGCGCGCGTTCGTAGGCGGCGACCACCGCACCAACGTCGAGTTTGACGGTTTTCAGCGTCACCGGCTGGCGGGAAAAGGTGATTTCGACTTTTTTCTTCCGCATGTCAGGCTGCATCAGGAAGATGTCGGCCACGAGCGAGGAAGGCGATCCTTCCAGCGTGACGCCTTTTTCCTGGAAAGCCGTGCGCAGGTCGCGGGCGAAGGTAAATTCAAGTTCCGAAACCTGCTCGTTGGCGAGTGCTCGCAACTCGGCGACCGTTGCGCCGAAGGAATCGGGAACGGGCGCTCCAGCCAGTCCGGATTCCAACGCGGCGGCGGCTTCGTGGAGGGCGACCGCGTTTTTGTGCGGGTCCTTTAGCGCCCGCAGGGCATTTTCAATTGGCTTGACGACCCCGCGTCGAACGGCAATTTCGCCGTTGAGGGCTTTTCTGGTTTCGGAAAGTTCGGTCGTCAGTCCTTCGATCCTGGAAGATTCGGACATCTCATCCTCGTCATGGTTTGGTTTTCAGAATGCTGTCGAAAATAGTCGGCGAAGGTGGAAAACTCAAGCAAAGAGGTTCTGTATTGGAATGAAACACAATGTCCGATAATACAGTTTATGTAAAATTTGTCGAAATTACCCCTATGCAACGGACTTTTTCATCTTTCGTGGCTTCTCCGACACCAGTTGCACACGTCCGGTTACTTCCGCCCCGATAGCGAGGAGAATCCGGTTGGCCCGTTCCACGGTGATTCCGTGGTATTCATTTCGTTCGTCGCGGGAGACCTGGGATTCATGAACGCCAAGCCGTTCAGCAAGCTGACGCTGCGTCATTCCACGCGCAATCCGCAGTGCCACCAACATTCGCCCGATTTGGCCGAAACCGGTAAAGGGGCCGATTTCACCGCGCTTCAGGCGTTCGTATTCGGCCACGTCCTCCTGAATTTGAAGGTGGAAGGAATGTACCGGGCCAAGCGCGACGTCTACATCCGTCGCGGTTGCGCCGGCGGCGAGCAGCCGATTCCGCTCTTCGGATTGAATCAACGTGTCACGCGCAATTTGGCGAAGGGCGTCGCGATATTCCTGATCGGTCCGGATCATGGGGTGCCTCCTATTTTGACGATTCCACGCGACTTTCGACCGCCGCGAGTTTTCCTGAATGCCGCCGGAAAGGTCAGTTCGTGACCAAAACGGTCGACAATGCCGCTGCCCTGACCGTAGTGGGGGTAAAGTTCAACCCGGTACTGATGCCACATTGGAAGTTGACGATGGGAAACATCCGGATGCGACCGCCGGGTGGCCGAATTCCAGGTCCAGATTTTATGGGGGTCAATGGCGTTCAGGGCCTTGACCAACTCCCCGCTGACAATCTGCTCAAAAGTACACTCGAAGTAGCCATCAATATCGTTCGGATGATCCTTGTCCTCGACAAACGACCCATCAATGAAGATCTCGGTGATGCCGACGGCCCAAAGCTGGCGTACCAGAATCGAAAGCTGATCGACCAGCCACCGTCTCCATTCAGTATCCCAGGTGGGCGACCGCTTTGGTGATCCGGTGACCAGAAACGACTCGCGGAGTTCATCCAACGTGACCAAATGGTCGCCTTCAGGTAAACGGCCCTCGCTCAAAAACGATGGTAGAGGCATTCCCAAGTTATGCGGCAGCTTAACAAATTTGTCAAGTTGTCCGATTCATTTCCTCAATCTTGACTGAGTCGAATTTTCAAGAGATTCTATCTGTAACTACCTGAAACCATTGTCCCCACCGGTTTTTCAACGGGTGGGGACATTCTTTTTCCGCAGGGGTCTTGAAAGATCAGTCCGGGTCGATACCGAGCGCCCGGAGCTTTTCCTTTAGTTTTTCATTTTCGCGAAGAGCCGCCAGCTTCTCTGTTCGTTCCTGTTCCTTCTGTGCCTTATCTTCGGCGTTCCGTTCATCCTTGCTCGGGATCAGAATGCCGTTTTCGTCAAAGAAACGCACCCAGACGGTGTCGTAACCGGAGTAGGTCCCACTCCAGGCGCCGACCGAAAGTCCGACCTCCGGCATCCACATCCGACCGTCCGGGGATGTTTCCTGGACGTACTTCGCCCCATCGTGCCGGAATAATCGGCCCTCATCAGTTTCAG
>JAAFHI010000016.1 GCA_013298335.1 Actinomycetota bacterium | reverse complement strand
CGTTCTGATTCTGGCGACGCTCGCCCGGAAGTGGAAATTGCGGCTCGTACCGGGGCATCCGGTGAAGACCGAGCCGCTGATTACGTTGCGTCCGAAGCACGGAATGATGATGACGGTGGAAGCGCGGCGGTAACGGTCCGCCGCGGTCCGTTTTTTACTGCGTCCACTCGGTCGCGTCGTCGTCCGGCGCGGCGAGCAGGTCGGCGAGGTCATCTTCGACCAGCGCCTCTTCACCTTCTTCTTCGGGTTCTTCAGCGATGGTTGTGTCGGCGCGGCGATTGCCGGTGACGAGCGCGGCTTTGAGGCCGAGTTCGAAGGGCATTTCCTCGCGGTCGCGGTCGATGATGGAGACGATGGCAGCCTTGACGTCGGCGATTCGGTCGGCGGGAACAATCGCCATCCAGCGGTCGAGCCAATGTCCGGCGATGAGCGGCGATTCGAGGAAGGCGGTGCCGGTTTCGAAGGCGATGTCCTGCCGGGCGATGGTGACGAGTATGTTGCGCCAGCCGGCGGCGACGGCCTGTTCCTCGATGTCGCCCTTGGTCGGCTGGGCGAACAGCAGACCTTCGAGTGCCGGGCCGAGTTCTTCCGCCAGGTCGCAGGTGTAGAGCGCTTCCCAGAAAATCGAAAAGAACTCGTCGAAACTGCCGCGCGACGCGACGTAGGCGACGGTTTTCCCGTCGTAGTTGATGCCGGCGCGGAGGGTTTTGAGAATCGTGGCGAGGGACGCCGCGGGAAGCAGCGAGGCGTCGCCGATGATCAGATCGAAGGCGTCGGCGAGGCGTTCCTCGGCAAGTTGTTCAATCGAAAGGAACCGGATGTTTTCAAGATTGGCGACGGTCGCCTTGTCGCGGGCGAGCGCGAGGCGTTCCGGGTCGCTGTCGCTGGCGGTCACGCTGCCGGTTTCGCGCAGGCGCGCGGCGAGTTCGACGGCGAGTCCGCCGGTGCCGCATTCGATCAGGAGGATGCGTCCGCGGTCGGGCAGACCCACCTGATCGGTGAAAAGCTGGTCGAAACAGTCCCGCCAGAGCGGGGCCACGTTCAGGTCGTAGAAAAAAGCACGGGTACGGGCTTCTGAATTCACTGCGATGATCCTCGATTATCCTGTCTGGATGACGCGGAGGGGGCCCGCGTCATCGGTGCGTCGAAGCGTGCGGACACGCTTCCGTCCGTTAAGTCCACATAACCAATCCGTTTGACCGATGTTTCGGATGCGCGTAGAATCCGAAGTGATTTTTCTTCTTTTTTTCAGGTGTGCGTTCAAATCGCATCCTACCCTGAGCTTCATCCGTGCTCGTTTTTCCGCACGGCTACCCAAGGAGGTAAAAGTGGGCTTCAAAGTCGGCGACAAAGTCATCTATCCGAATCACGGCATCGGTATCGTTGAGGCGGTCAAGCAGATGGTGTTTGACGGCACGCAGATGGAATTCTACCAACTGCGCCTTCAGGAAAATAACACGGTGGTCAACGTACCGTTCAACAAGGTCGACGAAATCGGCATCCGCTCGCCGATTCGGACTCTCGATTGCGAGAAGTTGCTCAAATTGCTGGCGGCCAATTTCGTTGCGCCGCCGTCCGACTGGAAGGACCGCTTCAAGGAATTCTCGGAGAAGATGCGCACCGGCGACATTTTCAGCGTCGCCGAAATCCTGAAGCACCTGACCTATCTGAGCCAGTTGAAACCCCTTTCCTTCCGCGAGAAGCGGATGCTCGAACGCGCCCGCTACCTGGTCATCAGCGAACTGTCGATGGCGTCGAGCAAACAGCAGGACAAGGTCGAGGAAGCCGTCGAAATGGCGCTCAAGAAAGCGTTCATCAAGTTCGACAAAAAGAACGAGAAAGCCGCCGCCGCCCAGGCTGTCACCGCGGCTGTCTAGTGGAAGGATGAGGGATGAAGGATGAGGGATGACGTTTGGGGTCTTGGGTTTTGGGTTTTCGGTGTGAAGACCCAGAACCCGGAACCCAGAACCCAGAACCCGATTCATCCTTCATCCTTCATCCTTCATCCTTTATGAGCGATTCTGTCGGAATCATCGGTTTGAAACTTCTGAGCGTTGGCGGTCTGGTGGCTGCCAACGCCTTCTTCGTTGCGGCGGAATTCTCGCTGGTGGCGGTTCGCCGGTCCCGGATTCAGGTCATCGCCGACGAGGGCAGCCGCGGGGCGAAGACGACCCTCCGCCTGCTCGGCAACCTCGACGAAGCCATTTCCGCCACCCAGTTCGGCATCACGCTCGCGAGCCTCGCGCTCGGCTGGGTCGGCGAAGTTACCCTCGCGCATCTTTTTGAAGACCTCTTTCAGGCCGTCGTTCCGCCCGGAATGCTCCTTGCCGCCACATCGCACGGCATCGCCGTCGCGATTTCATTCGTCGCGATTACGATTTTTCACATCGTCCTCGGAGAACTGACGCCGAAATCCATTGCGCTCGCCCGCGCCGAACGGGTCGCGCTGGTTATTTCCGCCCCGCTCGAAATTTTCTGCAAGGTGTTCAAGCCGTTCATCTGGGTGCTCGACAAGGCCGGATCGCTGACGGTCGGGCTGTTTGGCATCAAGGGATCGGAAAGCGGCCACCACACGGCCTACACGGAAGAGGAAATCCGCCAGCTTGTCTCGATGAGCCATCAGAGCGGCCACCTCAACGCCGACGAACGCGAACTCATCCACAACGTTTTTCATTTTACCGAAACGGTCGTCCGGGAAGTGATGGTGCCGCGGCCCGAGGTCGTAAGCCTCGCGCTGACGGCGGACGCCGATGAAATCGTCCGGCTGTTTTGCGAGTCCGGCTATTCGCGGCTGCCGGTCTACGACGGACAACCCGACAACGTCGTCGGTTTCATCCATTCGAAGGACGTGCTCGCCCGGCTCGCCCGCCAGGAAAAGCCGAACCTCAAGACGCTGCTCCGGAAACCGGTTTTTCTGCCCGACACGGCCCACCTCGAAGAAGCCCTGCGGCAGTTGCGCGCCGCCCAGTCGCCGCTCGGCATCGTTGTTGACGAACACGGCAACGTCGAAGGCATCGTGACCCTGGAAGACCTCGTCGAGCAGATTGTCGGAGAAATCCGCGACGAACACGACGTCACCGACGAAGAAGCCATGATCTGGCCCGACCCCGATGGTTCGGTCATTTTCGACGGCAGCATCTCCATCCGCGAAGTGAACCGGAAATTCGAAGTTCAACTCCCCGAATCCGACAATTACGCCACCCTCGCCGGTTATCTGATGACCCAGGCCGGACGGCTCCTCACGCCGGGCGACGTGGTGACCCATCAGGACTGGACCTTCACGGTTGAACAGGTCGAACGCCGCCGCGTTTCGCGCGTCCGGATGCGCGCCGCCGGGGAGCCGGCAGTCAGTGGCCAGTAGCCAGTGGCCAGTAGCCAGCGGCCAGCAGTCAGCAAGAAAAAAGCAGGTGGGAGACATGCTCCGACCTGCTTTTTTACTGACTACTGACTACTGACTACTGACTACTGACTACTGACTACTGACTACTGACTACTGGCAACTGACTGCTGCTACCGCACCACCGCGTCCGGGCAGGGAACCCGTCCCAGGGCGTAGCGCAGAATCGCCGCGTGCTGGGCCTCGTTGGCCGCGATGCCCGCCACGGCGGGGAGCAGATCGGTCGTGAAGACCTGGGGGATCACCCCGAGGTAGGCCGAGGCCGCCGCCGCTTCGTAGGTGAGTGCAAAGGCGAGTACATCGGCCATTTCCTTCACGTTTTCAAGCTGTTCCTCGAAATTGAAGTCCCTGGGCGGCTGGACGGGCGTCCCGCCAAACTTCCGGATGGTCGAAATGAGCGCTGACTGGTGCGAAGCGTGGTCTTTTTGAAATGCAACGGCGACATCGAGCACCGGTCCCTTGAGCAGGCCGCTTTTGGCGCCGATGTCGTAGGCCGCAACCGCTTCGTATTCGAGGGCCAGCGCAACGTTGAGAATTTGCAGGTCGCCCTTGAGGCTCGGCTTGATATTCGGGCGTTCAACTTCCTCCGACGACGTTTCCTGGGCGAATCCGCTCGCCTGCGCGAGCATCAGCGCGCTCGTCGTACCCGCCGCGAGGCCGAATTTCAGGAATTCCCGCCGGGGGCGAATGAGGTCGGCAACGCGTCGCGCAAAGGCATCGGGACTGGTTCGGTTCATTGAAACTCTTCCTCCACAACAGGTTACGGCGAGACATCCGGAATGGATTCAACGGGTTGCCGCAGGCTGTAAGGCCGCAATTTTTTTACGAAGCTGTTCGAGATGGCTGACATCCAAGTCGCTCCCCTCGGTGAAGTCAAGCGCTTTCATCTGATTGAAGGCCATATCGTAATCCTTGAGCGCGGATTCATACCGGGCGAAGGCTTCCTTTTTCTTTCCAGCCGCTTCGAGCGATTGTCCGGCGACTTCGTCGAGGTCGGCAATGCCAAGGAAAGCGACCGGGAAAAATCCGCCCCGGACGCGAATCGCTTCCGCCAGCGTGCTTTCAACCTCGGCGCTGTCTTCCTCGTCCGAAAAGAGGTCGGCCAGTTCGATGTAGACCAGCGGGTCGCGCAGTTTGCGTCCGAGTGTCGCTTCGCGGAATTTGCCCGGCTCGGAATAGAGCGTGTCGTCGATGGCGGCGATGGCGACGCGCATCGCGGCTTCCGGCGTGTCGTCCGTGCGCTGGCCCGCGCGGGCGCGCGACAGGGTCAGGAGGGCTTTTCGCGCCTGCGGGTCAGAGACCGACAGTTCGCTCATCAGTTGTTTGAGGTGGGGAAGGGCGCGTTCCCACGCCCGGATCTGCTGGTAGGAACGAATCAGGAGCAGGCGTGCCGGAACGTGTTCGGGAATCGCCGGGTCGGCGTCCACGACCGAGGCGAGCGCCGTGATGGCGTCGGCGGCGCGTCCGTTTCGGGCATGAATCACCGCCGCAAGGTACGAACATTCGGCCTGATCGCGTTTCAACGAAACCCATTCGTCAAGTCGGGTCGTCGAAAGCGTGGTTTGAGCGAGTTTTTCGATCTGTTCGCGATAGAGCGCCCAAGCTTCGCCTTGAACCTTCGAGCCGTTCAGCCGCCTGTCCTTGGCGTCGCGTTCGATGACGTCGAGGGTTTTGCGTTCAACCGGCGTGAGTTTCGATTTGGCGGCGGTTTCGAGTTCGGCGCGACGGGCGTCGATCCAGTCGAAGGCGCGATACAGCGCGGCGAGCGCTTTCGACGGTTTTTCCTGCGCGTTAAGCACGAGCGCACGTTCGTAGTGCCAGCGGGCGGACTCCTTCGCGATCAGCGACGGGTCCTGGACCGGCCCCGTCGTTTCTTCCTGTGCCGGTGTCGGCGGAGCGGGTTTTTCGGTGGCGGGACGGGTTTCCGGTTTCCCGCTCGGCGGCGGAGTCGGGACGGCCTGGGAAAAAGCGACCGTCGGCGCGGCCAGCGTCAATCCGACGGAAAGCACCGTCGCCATTTTGTAGAAGTTGAACAAACGAAACACCTTGTCTTTCATTTTTCGGCGACGCGAAGCGGGTGGCCCGGTCGTCCCGGAAGGAATTTTCGCCGAAAACATACCCGGCGGTGAACATTCCTTCACGCCCGGACGGGTGGAAGAGTTCGGAAAAGGTATCCGGGATCAGGTTTTGGGTTTTGGGTGAGGGTTTTCGGTTCCGGGGAAAACGGTTGATTTGATTTTCAAAGGCTCAAACACTTTTCCAAAACCCAAAACCCAAAACCCAAAACCCAAAACCCAAAACCCAAAACCCAAAACCTCACGCAAAGTACGCCATCATCCGTTCACGAATGATGTTCAGAATGCGCTTCGCGTCGCTTTTTTCCAATCCCGCGCCGAAACTGACCGTTTCATCGCCGAACTCGAATTTGACTTCACCCGGCGCGCGGTTGCTGTTGCCGCCTTCGGTAACCAGTACCCGCAGATTGTAGATTTTTCCGAAGGCGAATTCGCGCGGCTTTTGGTTGCCGACCGTCAGCGTGAGGTTCGTTCGGGTGACCGTGACCGATTCGGCGGGGCCGATCGTGCGTTTGAACAGGCCGAGAAAGCCGCCGGTTGTCCGCGGCGCGATGGTAAACACCGTCTTTTCAGGTGTTTCCACGATTAAAAGCGGGGATTCGGCCTTGCGCCGGGCGGTTTTCCCGGTCGTTTGAGACTGTGCGGTGGTGAATTGCTGGCGGCGTTCACGGGTGCGCTGGCGCAGGTAGTCGGACATGGGATGATTTGGAGAAATGCGGAATGCGGAATATCGAATGCGGAATCATGGAGGCTGAATTTTGAATTTCAACCCGAGTCCGCGTTCCCGAGGAGGGTCGTTGCGGTTTGATGGCCCGTCTTCGAATTCCGCATTCGAAATTCGATATTCCGTATTCCGCATTCTCCCTACTGCACGCCCAGTTCCCTGGCCTTGCGCTTGTCGGCTTCGGCGAGCGCCTTTTTGCCGAGTTTGAAATAGGCCGCGCTCCGGCTCTGGTACGACTTGCCGTCCTTCGGGTTCAGTTCGATGGATTTCGTGAAATCGGCGACGGCATTCGTGAAGTCGCCCTTGTTGAAATAGGCCAGACCGCGATTGTAATGGGCTTCCTGATCGTCGGGAGTGATCGTCAGGTACGTCGTGAAGTCGGCAATCGCCCGGTCATGGTCTTTTTTCCTGATGTAGGCGTATCCGCGGTTGAAGTAGGCGGCCCGGCCCTGGGGGAAAATCGTGATCGTCTGGGTGTAGTCGGCGATGGCCTGATCGTAATCGCCCTTTCCTTCGTGGCACTGGCCCCGCCCGTAAAATCCCTGGGCGTCCTTCGGATTCAGCCGGAGCAGGTGCTCGAAGTCGGTCATCGCGTGGTCGAAATCGTTTTTATCGAGATAGACCATGCCCCGGTTGTAGATGGCGTCGGTGCGGTCCGGCTCCAGCGCGATCGTCCGGGAGTAATCGAGGATGGCATTTTCCACATCGCCCTTTTTCTGAAACGCGTTGGCCCGGTTGTAGAACGCTTCCGACAGTTTCGGGTCGAGGGCGACCGCCTGTGTGAAATCGGCGATGGCCCCGTCGAGATTGCCGTTTGAAAGGGCTTCGTTTCCCCGATTGTAGAACTCGTCGGCGGTTTTGGGATTGGCCGGCGTCTGGGCATATCCGATGACCGGCGACAGCAGGATCGCGAGCAGGAAAAGACGAAGGATGGTGTTCATTGCGTATGCGTCGCCGCGTCCGGGCGACCTGCTCTCCCTGGTTAGGTTCGGCTTTTTGGCGACGCCCATTCTCGGATAGGCCTACCAATCCGACTGTGCCCGAACATACACACCAAATCGCCTGTTTTTCTATTGAATGTACTGATTTCTCCAGATTTAGGGGTGGTTCTCCTTATCTTTTCATAAATTTTCGACACAGTGCGTCAACGGACTATCCGTTCCGGCGGATGCGTGCTATTTCATACTCCCATCATAAACAAACCCGCTTCCACATCCGTCCCCCCAACGACGTCGAGAGCCGAAACCGGCTGTCGGGAGATTTGTTTTTTCAGTCGCCGAAGGCAGTGGCCAACAGTCGTCAGCAGCCAGTAGCCAGTGGCCAGCCGGAATGACTGAAATTCAAAAACGTTGGCGGATGGGGCTCCTGGCGGTTTCGTCAGTCTGGCCACTGACTTCTGACTGCTGGCTACTGACCACTGATTTCTGACTGCTTTTCCGATGGGATTCCAGACCGCATGAAACTCATAACCGCCATCATTCGCCCGGAATGTCTGAACGAGGTCAAGGCCTCGCTGTTCCGGGTCGGGGTCACCGGGTTGTACATCAGTCGGGTGTACGGGCACGGCGGCGAACGCGAGGTCATCAGCCACGTTCGCGGCAGCCAGGTGATTATGGAGTTCGTCGAAAAAGTACAGGTTCAGATGGCCGTCTCCGAGCCATTTGTCGAACCAACCATAAATGCGATCTTGGACGCCGCGCGCACGGGCGAAGTGGGCGATGGGAAAATCCTCGTCCAGCCCCTGGAGAGGGTCATACGAATCCGCACGGGTGAGGAAAACGAAGCAGCCCTCACACCGGTTTCGGCGGATGAAGTGCAGCAACGAGCGCAACGCGACGCACGCCTACGGGAGGGCAAGGCTCAATGAATTCAACCATTTCGGCAGGGGATACCGCCTGGGTTCTGATCAGCACCGCGCTGGTCTTTCTGATGACGCCGGGTCTGGCGTTTTTCTATGGTGGACTCGTTCATCGGCGCAACGCGCTGAATACGTTCATGATGGTGGTCATCGCGCTCGCGGCGAGCGCGCTCGTGTGGATGGGCATCGGCTACTCGCTGGCCTTTTCGCCGGGTTCGCAGTGGCTCGGGAAACTGACGTGGGTCGGCTTCAACGGCGTCGGACAGGATCCGCAGGCCGACTACGCCGCCACGATTCCGCACCTCGCATTCGCCATCTTCCAGTGCATGTTTGCCGTCATCACCCCCGCGCTCATCTGCGGGGCGATCGTTGGCCGGATGAAATTCCGCGCCTACATGCTCTTCATCATTTTCTGGGGCGTCGTGGTCTACGCGCCGGTCGCGCACTGGGTCTGGGGCATCGGCGGCTGGATTCGCAATCTGGGCGCGCTCGATTTCGCGGGCGGCACGGTCGTCCACATCACGGCGGGCTGCGCCGCGCTGGTCTGCGCGCTGGTACTCGGCCCCCGGCAGGAAAACCGGCGGACGCCGAGCCTGCCGCACAACATTCCGTTCGTTCTGCTCGGGGCCGGGCTGCTCTGGTTCGGCTGGTTCGGATTCAACGCCGGTTCGGCGCTCGGCGCCAACGGGCTGGCGAGTCTCGCGTTCGTCACCACCAACATGAGCGCGGCGGCAGCGATGCTGATGTGGCTCATGCTCGAAACCGGCACCGGCGGCAAACCGACGGCGGTCGGCGCGGCGACGGCGGCGGTGGTCGGTCTGGTCGGCATCACGCCGGCAGCCGGATTCGTTTCGCCGCTCGCGGCGGTGGCCATCGGAATCATCAGCGCGACGGCGAGTTACTTCGCCATCCAGATGCGGGCGCGGACCAAACTCGACGACACGCTCGACGTGTTCGCCTGCCACGGCATCGGCGGCATCTCAGGAGCGTTGCTGACGGGTGTGTTCGCCCAGAAATCGCTCAACAGCGCCGGCGCGGACGGCCTGCTCGCCGGAAATCCGAAACTCCTTCTGACGCAACTGATTGCGGTCGGTGCGACGATCGGGTTCACGGTCGTCATGTCATACGGACTGCTCAAACTCATCGGTCTGGTGACGCCGCTGCGGGTCGGTCTGCGTGAGGAAGTCGAAGGTCTCGACCGGCACGAACACGGCGAAGAAGTCTACGCCGACGGTGCCGGGGCGGATATTCTCGGCGGCTCGGTCATCGTGAATCCGCTCGAAGGACTGCTCAAACCGGAAACCTCGGGGTCGCCCGAACCCAGTTCGGCTTCGTAAGCGATTGATTCCATTCAAAAAAGCGCGGCGCGGAGAAATTCTCTCCGGGCCGCGCTTTTTCGTGTCGGTGGAACAATCAGGTATGTTTCTTGGGTGACGGGCAAATCTGATGGTCAGGGTCCCACCAAAGGACCAGCATCACGGCAGCTTCACGTATCCCCCAAACTCGCTCTGGACCACTCAATCTCAATGAAACCAGTTCTTCAACGTCGCCGAGTTGGATTTCCTCAAGTCTTGATTGCGCTTGGGGAATGATTCCGGAAACTTGAACCGTGTGGTTTCGATGCTTGTTTTCAACGAGAATCTGGTTCCAGGTCGAGGATTCAAAATCGGAAAGTTTGGCTCGAACCTCATCAAGTTTTTCAACGTCAAGTTCTTGCCAACCAAAAGGACCATCCATTTCAATTTTGGAAATTCTCCAAGACGGGCGCTGGTTGTTTGAATTAGGCGGGGTTTCAGCCTTTGGATGTTTCCCTCTCAGATTGTTTCCAATCAGTGACGTTTTAGGTTTTTTGTTTTTCGCCACGATTTACTCCTAAAGTTCCGAGTAGTACTCAGCCATTGAAGCGAGGGAAATCTCGGCGTTTCCTCGTACCCCCGGCGGTAGCCCTTGGCGAGCGGCGATCCAAGGTTTTTCGATATGCGTCAGGTCGCTCAACCAATGAGCCGACCTATCTCCATAAAATTCAAGGACATGGCGAACCGTATCCTTTTCATTGTCGTCCAGGGTGTTGGGATTGCCGCCCAGTGTGGTGACGGTGAATTGTCCCTTATGTCGCTCATAAAGGGACGGGACGACAGGGCCACCCACCCAAGCCTCTATTTTTTCTTCAAAAAGTGGTTTTTCATCCCAGACAAGGGACCAGACCTGAGCGTAATAAACCAGTTTTTGAAGCTTCATTGCGGTCATTTCACCTTTTTCTTGAAGGATGAATTCCGCGACATCCAGTGCTGTTACCATTTTTTCTCCTTTCGTCTTCGCAGCCGTCTTTTCATTGCGGCTGTCGATAGGACAGCAACATTAGCACGAAACAAAAGCAATTCTTATGCCAAAAGCACGCAACTACGACGTATGGTCGTGGATAATGCGCCAGCCCTCGGGAAACCGCCGGAAGATGAGCGTGAACCGCCCGCCGGGGGCGGAATCCTTCATCTTCAGCTTCCACGCCCCCCGGACGAACGCCGAATCCTTCGAGAACACCTGAATTTCGAGGTCCTCGAAGGTCAGCGTCCCCATTTCCCGGCCTTCGCTTTGGTACCGTTTGCGATAGCGCGCGAGGGTCTCGTCCCAGCCCTTCGTGACCGACGTACCCGAAACGAAGGTCAGGTCGGGCGACCGCCAGTAGCCTTCCATGAACGCCTCGATGTCGCCGCGATTCCACGCCGCCACCTGCGTGTCGAGCACCGCCCGAACGTCTTTCGCGGCGCGGTTTTCGGTCGTCAGACTCACCCGCCGGACGTCGCCGCGTTTGACCTTGCGGGCCGTGACGGTCGCGAGTTTTCGGACGGTCAGCGTTTTCATGAGGTCTTCCGTGGTCGCGCCGAGTTCGTCCGTGTAGAACCGGATGTGGTAGGTCGCCTCGGTTTCCTGGACGATAAAGGCGAGGTCCACATCATAGAATCCCTGCGCCGAGAGCAGTTTGTCGACATCGACATCCTCGGGCTGGCGACCCGGTTTCTGGCGCGCGGCGATGGCGCGGACATGCGCGAGGATTTTTTCCTCGACGGTCTTTTCGTCGGACGGGGAAGCGAGCGACGCTTTCCAGGGCACAATGGAAGGTGACGGGCCGGGCGTTCCCGCGTGGGCGAGCCCGCTGGCGAGCGTCAGCGCGAGGGCGGCGGCGGTGATGGAAGCGGTCATGGGCGAGGTTCCTTTCGTCCGAGCGAATCGGTTCCCCATGTATATATAAGGAGTAGCAGTTTCCGCGAGTTTCCGGATGATGGCCGATTTCAGAAGCGCGCAGGTTGCGCGCGATCCGTCGTCAGTCCACGATCTTGATCTCCCCTTCGAACTTGCGGTAGTTGCGGAAATCAATGACGTTGAGAAACGTCTGTCCCTGTTTCGGGAATTCCGCGAGGGCTTCAGCCTTGACCGGCAGCCAGAAACGTCGCTCGGAAATGGTCACCCAGTCGTAGTCCACCACCACTTCCGTGTGCGACATGGGAAAATCCGGCGGGACGTCGTCGGATTCCATCTCGACGCGCAGCACGTACTTGGTGTCGCGATCAATCCACATCTTGCCGCTGTATCCGACGATGAGTTTTTCCGCCGGGGCGTAGGGCGTGGTGGAGGCGCGAAGCTGGTACTTCGACGTTTCCTTCGAGACCTGATAGCGATAAATCACGCAGTCCCGACCGCGGTACCGTTCCTGACCGACTTCGCTGAAGGTTCCGTTCGAGTTCGGCGCGAACGGCGACGTCAGGTGCCAGGAAAACGTTCCGACGTTGGTCGTGCCGCCCACGTCCTCATAGCTTTTGGTGGCCGGAATGCCGTCAACCGAGATCAGCCGGACCGTTTCGCCGACCGTGTTTTCATAGCTGACCGTCGTTTCGAGGAGGTCGCGGTGCTGCCATGCGCCCCGGACGAGCGTGGACCGGCGGATGGTCTGGTCGGCGACGAAATCGGGCAGGTCGTTGAGCGTGGCGAGCGCGTATTCGCGGGCCTGTTCGAGTATCGGGAGCGCGGCCACACGGCGGGCGACGCGCTCGGCCACCCTCTGTTCGGGGCTTTCCGGCGCTCCGGGGCCGGGGCGGGAGAGGATCGGCTGGGTCGGCTTCGTTGTCGTCCGCGCCGTCGTCGGGGGTGATGGATTCGTCGGTGGCGGTGTTGTCGGCTGTGATTTTGGTGGATTCGATGGCGTCGTCGCGGGCGATTCCGGCGCGCTTCCCTTGCCGGTTTGGCGGAAATCCTCGGCTGCCATCAGCGCCACGATGATTCTGGGCGTGGCGCCGAACTCGCGGGCGCTGTTGAGAATGGCGTCGGTGACTTCGAAGGAAATGCCGCGCTGCCGGAGCGTCCGCTCGACCTCTTCGGTCAGGGTGGCCCGTTTCCGGGCTTCCTGAAGCAGCCGGTAGAACTGGACTTCAGTGAGCGGCGGGTCGGCGGCGACCGGCTTGGCGACGGTCGGCGGTTTCGATTCGGGCGGGTTCTGGGCACCGGTCATAACCGGGGTCAGGAGCGTTGCGGTGAGCGCGAGGCAGAGAAATCGCATGGGAATCTTCCTTCTTTCGCCGTCATCAGGGCGTCATGTTCCCGTCTAGAAAATCCGCCGGAGTGTTTTTTAACACAGTAAGAGGCTTTTTCCGGTCCGGCAAGCCCGCGCGGCGGCACGGGGCGACCGTCAGTCCACGACTTTCACATCGCCGTCGAATTTGCGGTAGTTCCGGAATTCCGTAACGTTGAGGAACCTCCGGCGGTCGCTGCTCAATTCCACAAAAGATTCGGACTGGACCGGCAGCCAGAAGCGTTTCCCGGAAATCGTAATCCAGTCGTATTCGGCGACCGTCTCCGCGCCCGAAATGGGGAAATCCGACGGAATATCGTCGGCAACCTTCTCGATCCGCAGCGGATAGCCGGTTTCGACGTCGAGCCACATCCGTCCGCTATATCCGACGATGGTGAATTGTGACGGTTTTCCGTTCAGGGAGGCGGCGAGTTTATAAGTGGAACTTGGCCTCGGCACGGCGAACCGATACGTCCGGCAGTGTCTTTCCCGATACCAGTCGTCGCCGTCCGGGGCGAAGGTCGCGTGGGTGGTCGGCTGAAACAGGGTGACCCATTGTAAAGAGAACACGCCGACCGCCTTCGCACCCGGTGCGTTCCGGTACGCCTGATTCGGCGGGAGACCGTTGACTGAGACCAATCGCGTTTTTTCGCCCGCGCCGTGTTCGTAACTGATGGTCATTTCGAGAACGTCCATCAGATGCCATTCGCCTCCGGACAGCCACGACCGACGGGTGATCTGGGTCGCGATAAAGTCGGGCAGGTCGTCGAGGTGGGTCAGGGCGCAGTCGCGGGATTGTTCAAGCAGGGAAAGTTCAGCGCGGTGCCGGATCTGGGCCGCGCCCGGAATCGATATGAGAATGATGGTGGTCAGAACGAGGCCGAGAAATCGCATAAATGTGATGGCGCTCCCTTGCCGCCGTTGCGAAATCCGGATTTTCAATGGGACGGGTTCTAACACACTGTACCATGCCGAAAATCGGCCACACATCTCCCAAGTTCAATTTATAGAATGTTTTAATTTGAATTTCGGCGCAGAGAAGCGGGCCGCCCGCCGGAAAAACGGAGGGTCCGGGGCGTTGTCCCGCTCAGTCGACGATCTTCACGTCGCCGTCGAATTTCCGGTAGTCGCGAAATTCGATGATGTTGCGGAAGGTCTGCTGGTAGCGGTCGCTGATCTGGAGCACTTCGGCGCTGATCGGCATCCAGTACCGCTGGCCGGAAATCGTCACCCAGTCGTAATCCACCGCCATTTCCGCGCCCGACATCGGGAACGACGGCGGGACGTTTTCCGCCGCCTGCGTGACCCGCAAAACGCGCTTCGT